>NZ_LSHM01000028.1:0-5778 GCF_001557175.1 Blastomonas sp. CCH9-A1 | reverse complement strand
TGGTTGTCCGCTGTTTTTGTCGGTGAGATCTTTGACATTGTAGGTTTAGATGAAGGGACATGTGGGCGACGGCGCCTGGTCTCGCGGAGTTCAAGGCCGCGTGGATCAGTTAACGTTAAGTCGTTCCAAACATGTCCTTCACGTATCCATTACGTAATAGATTTGTGCAGGAACGGCTCCTTGAAGCGCGTTTCATTGTGGTTGTCTGGCTTTTGGGCTGGAGCTGCGGTGGGATGTGAAACAACTTGAGAGTTTGATCCTGGCTCAGAACGAACGCTGGCGGCATGCCTAACACATGCAAGTCGAACGAAGGCTTCGGCCTTAGTGGCGCACGGGTGCGTAACGCGTGGGAATCTGCCCTTGGGTTCGGAATAACAGTGAGAAATTACTGCTAATACCGGATGATGACTTCGGTCCAAAGATTTATCGCCCAAGGATGAGCCCGCGTAAGATTAGCTAGTTGGTGAGGTAAAGGCTCACCAAGGCGACGATCTTTAGCTGGTCTGAGAGGATGATCAGCCACACTGGGACTGAGACACGGCCCAGACTCCTACGGGAGGCAGCAGTGGGGAATATTGGACAATGGGCGAAAGCCTGATCCAGCAATGCCGCGTGAGTGATGAAGGCCTTAGGGTTGTAAAGCTCTTTTACCAGGGATGATAATGACAGTACCTGGAGAATAAGCTCCGGCTAACTCCGTGCCAGCAGCCGCGGTAATACGGAGGGAGCTAGCGTTGTTCGGAATTACTGGGCGTAAAGCGCACGTAGGCGGCCATTCAAGTCAGAGGTGAAAGCCCGGGGCTCAACCCCGGAACTGCCTTTGAAACTAGATGGCTTGAATCTTGGAGAGGCGAGTGGAATTCCGAGTGTAGAGGTGAAATTCGTAGATATTCGGAAGAACACCAGTGGCGAAGGCGACTCGCTGGACAAGTATTGACGCTGAGGTGCGAAAGCGTGGGGAGCAAACAGGATTAGATACCCTGGTAGTCCACGCCGTAAACGATGATAACTAGCTGTCCGGGTTCATGGAACTTGGGTGGCGCAGCTAACGCATTAAGTTATCCGCCTGGGGAGTACGGTCGCAAGATTAAAACTCAAAGGAATTGACGGGGGCCTGCACAAGCGGTGGAGCATGTGGTTTAATTCGAAGCAACGCGCAGAACCTTACCAGCGTTTGACATGGCTAGTATGATTTCCAGAGATGGATTTCTTCAGTTCGGCTGGCTAGCACACAGGTGCTGCATGGCTGTCGTCAGCTCGTGTCGTGAGATGTTGGGTTAAGTCCCGCAACGAGCGCAACCCTCGTCTTTAGTTGCCATCATTCAGTTGGGCACTCTAAAGAAACCGCCGGTGATAAGCCGGAGGAAGGTGGGGATGACGTCAAGTCCTCATGGCCCTTACACGCTGGGCTACACACGTGCTACAATGGCGGTGACAGTGAGCAGCTAGATCGCGAGATCATGCTAATCTCAAAAAGCCGTCTCAGTTCGGATTGTTCTCTGCAACTCGAGAGCATGAAGGCGGAATCGCTAGTAATCGCGGATCAGCATGCCGCGGTGAATACGTTCCCAGGCCTTGTACACACCGCCCGTCACACCATGGGAGTTGGATTCACCCGAAGGCGCTGCGCTAACCCGCAAGGGAGGCAGGCGACCACGGTGGGTTCAGCGACTGGGGTGAAGTCGTAACAAGGTAGCCGTAGGGGAACCTGCGGCTGGATCACCTCCTTTCTAAGGATATCGGCAGAAAGCGCCTGGTTTCGTACCGGGAAGAGCTTCTTCCATTCCAAAGAACATTGCCGTCGTCCTCATGTCCCTTCATCCTGGAGAATTTGCCGCGTTCGTGTGGCAAATGAAGCCGCCTTTGGGCAGCACGGGCTTGCCCGCCGAGGCCGAAAGGTCGCAGGTGGGGCCGGTAGCTCAGGTGGTTAGAGCGTACGCCTGATAAGCGTAAGGTCGGAGGTTCGAGTCCTCCTCGGCCCACCATATGGACGCGCTGTTTGAATGGCCTTTTTGCGAAGGTTGTTCAGGCGATCATGGTTGGGGGCCTTAGCTCAGCTGGGAGAGCACCTGCTTTGCAAGCAGGGGGTCATCGGTTCGATCCCGATAGGCTCCACCATTTCGACACTCCAGAGATGAAGACACCGAATTCCGGTGCGGCCGCAAGGTTTGCATCGGTTGCGCAGGCCATGAGATGGCCTGTTCTTTGACATTGTGAATGGGTTTTTTAATCGATGCCGTGGTTGCATCGTGGCGGTTCCGCAAGGGATCGTTCGCGTTGCCAATCACACATTCATTTCAAAATGAATATCTGGCTGAGAATAATCATCCACACCGAACAAGCCGTGGCAGCATGCCGAGAGGTTTGGGAGCGGGCTGGTGCAGACACAAGACTGTGCCGATCCTGCAACCTTGCCAGTGCTGACATTGGTGGTGTGGACTTTCAAGCGTGAGGTAAGAGCATTTGGTGGATGCCTTGGCATGTACAGGCGATGAAGGACGTGGCACGCTGCGATAAGCGTGGGGGAGCTGTGAGCAAGCTTTGATCCCGCGATTTCCGAATGGGGAAACCCACCCTCACCATTTCATTTCGCTGCTGGTTTTGGCCAGTGTCGGAATGAGGTGGATAGGGTATCACCTTGGTGAATAAAATAGCCTTGGTGAAGCGAACCCGGAGAACTGAAACATCTCAGTACCCGGAGGAAAAGACATCAACCGAGATTCCGTTAGTAGTGGCGAGCGAACGCGGACCAGGCCAGTGCCTGATGTTGAGTTAGCAGAACATTCTGGAAAGTTTGACCATAGCGGGTGACAGTCCCGTATGCGAAAGCGAAACATCAGGACTTGAGTAGGGCGGGACACGTGAAATCCTGTCTGAACATGGGGGGACCACCCTCCAAGCCTAAATACTCGTACATGACCGATAGCGAACAAGTACCGTGAGGGAAAGGTGAAAAGCACCCCGATGAGGGGAGTGAAACAGTACCTGAAACCGAATGCTTACAATCAGTTGGAGGGTCCTTGAGGCCTGACAGCGTACCTCTTGTATAATGGGTCAGTGACTTAATCTATCAAGCGAGCTTAAGCCGTTAGGTGTAGGCGCAGCGAAAGCGAGTCTGAACAGGGCGACTGAGTTTGATGGATTAGACCCGAAACCCGGCGATCTAGGCATGACCAGGCTGAAGGTGCGGTAACACGCACTGGAGGGCCGAACCGTTTAATGTTGAAAAATTATCGGATGAGTTGTGTTTAGGGGTGAAAGGCCAATCAAGCCGGGAAATAGCTGGTTCTCCGCGAAATCTATTTAGGTAGAGCGTCGGATGTTTACCTGTGGGGGTAGAGCACTGGATGGGCTAGGGGGTCGCGAGATCTACCAAACCTAACCAAACTCCGAATACCACAGAGTTAGTCCGGCAGACAGACGGCGGGTGCTAAGGTCCGTCGTCAAAAGGGAAACAGCCCTAACCTACAGCTAAGGTCCCCAAATCGTATCTAAGTGGGAAAGCATGTGGGATTTCCAAAACAACCAGGAGGTTGGCTTAGAAGCAGCCATCCTTTAAAGAAAGCGTAACAGCTCACTGGTCTAAATAAGAGATCCTGCGGCGAAAATGTAACGGGGCTCAAGATACGTACCGAAGCTTAGGGTGTGCATTTATGCACGCGGTAGCGGAGCGTTCCGTAAGCCTGTGAAGCGGGAGGGTAACCGACCGTGGAGGTATCGGAAGTGAGAATGCTGACATGAGTAGCGATAAAGAGGGTGAGATGCCCTCTCGCCGAAATCCCAAGGGTTCCTGCTTAAAGCTAATCTGAGCAGGGTGAGCCGGCCCCTAAGACGAGCCCGAAGGGGGTAGTCGATGGGAACCACGTTAATATTCGTGGGCCTGGAGGTGTGTGACGGATGGCGTAAGTTGTCAGGCCTTATTGGATTGGTCTGGCTTCGAAGTTGTCCCAGGAAATAGCCCCTCCGTATAGACCGTACCCTAAACCGACACAGGTGGGATGGTAGAGTATACCAAGGCGCTTGAGAGAAGTGTACTGAAGGAACTCGGCAAATTACCTCCGTAACTTCGGGAGAAGGAGGCCCCACATATGGGCAACCATGTGTGGGGGGCACAAGCCAGGGGGTAGCGACTGTTTAGCAAAAACACAGGACTCTGCTAAGTCGGCTTCAAGACGACGTATAGGGTCTGACGCCTGCCCGGTGCTGGAAGGTTAAGAGGAGGAGTGCAAGCTCTGAATTGAAGCCCCAGTAAACGGCGGCCGTAACTATAACGGTCCTAAGGTAGCGAAATTCCTTGTCGGGTAAGTTCCGACCTGCACGAATGGCGTAACGACTTCCCCACTGTCTCCAGTACATGCTCAGCGAAATTGAATTCTCCGTGAAGATGCGGAGTACCCGCGGTTAGACGGAAAGACCCCGTGCACCTTTACTGCAGCTTCAGAGTGGCATTAGGAAAGAACTGTGTAGCATAGGTGGGAGGCTTTGAAGCGACGGCGCCAGCTGTCGTGGAGCCATAGGTGAAATACCACCCTGTTGTTTTCTGATGTCTAACCACGCACCGTTATCCGGTGCTGGGACCCTCTGTGGCGGGTAGTTTGACTGGGGCGGTCGCCTCCTAAAGAGTAACGGAGGCGCGCGATGGTGAGCTCAGGACGGTTGGAAACCGTCTGTTAGAGTGCAATGGCATAAGCTCGCCTGACTGCGAGACTGACGAGTCGAGCAGAGACGAAAGTCGGTCATAGTGATCCGGTGGTCCCTCGTGGAAGGGCCATCGCTCAACGGATAAAAGGTACGCCGGGGATAACAGGCTGATGATTCCCAAGAGCTCATATCGACGGAATCGTTTGGCACCTCGATGTCGGCTCATCACATCCTGGGGCTGGAGCAGGTCCCAAGGGTTTGGCTGTTCGCCAATTAAAGTGGTACGTGAGCTGGGTTCAGAACGTCGCGAGACAGTTTGGTCCCTATCTGCCGTGGGCGTCGATAATTGAGAGGAGTTGACCCTAGTACGAGAGGACCGGGTTGAACATACCTCTGGTGTACCTGTCATTGCGCCAGCAGTGCAGCAGGGTAGCTATGTATGGACGGGATAACCGCTGAAAGCATCTAAGCGGGAAGCCTCCCTCAAGATAAGTTATCATCGAGTCGTGGAAGACCACCACGTTGATAGGCCGGGTGTGGAAGTGCAGTAATGCATGGAGCTAACCGGTCCTAATTACTCTGTTCGCGCTTGGAAGTCCCACCATCAATGTCAGCATTGGTGAAGGATGATCTTCAAAGCCGGATGTTCGCCAAAACCTGAAGACATGAAATGTCGTCCCGCACGGGCATCGATCAAAACCCCTCATGCGCACCTGCTTCATTGCTTGGTGGCCATAGCGTCAGTGACCCACCCGATCCCATCTCGAACTCGGCCGTGAAACCTGACTGCGCCGATGGTACTACCGCTTAAGCGTTGGAAGAGTAGGGCGTCGCCAGGCATTGAAGCCGGTGCGCAGGAGCAAAAAACCCATCACAATGTTCAAAACAACCGCCCAAGGGTCAATCCCAGGGCGGTTTTTTGGCCTCTATGGCCCGCGTCTCTCGAAAAAGACGCACATTACTGGCGCGGGATGGAGCAGCCCGCCACCGGATCGCCAACAAGCGATCCGGCAAAACAAATCGCTCCGGGCTGCAAACCAAGCAGCCCCATTGGTGGCGCGGGATGGAGCAGCCCGGTAGCTCGTCAGGCTCATAACCTGAAGGTCGCAGGTTCAAATCCTGCTCCCGCAACCAATA
>NZ_LSHM01000027.1:0-2349 GCF_001557175.1 Blastomonas sp. CCH9-A1 | reverse complement strand
CGAAAACGGCATGGGCGACCGACAAGGGGATGACGATAGCGACCGGTGTTGTCACCGCCCTTCGTGAGGCCCGGATTCTGCTGCCGTCCATCTCCACCATCGAGCGTGCCAGCAGCGCGGGGCGCGCGCGTGCCCGCAAGCAAGCCGCCTATGCCCTGATCGACGATCTCAGCGCTGAACAGGTCCACGCCCTCGACCAGCTCTTTGACGACGCCGGGGGCATGAGCCAGCTCGCTTCGCTCAAGACCATTCCCATCGCGGCAAGGCCCGATCATATCCGCCAGATTCTCGACCGCCTGCGGCAAGTGCGGAAGATCGGCATCTCCCCGGACGTGGCTGGCCGCATCCACGCGGACCGCTTCCGGCAATATGTCCGGGAAGGCCGTGCATCGCCTGCCTATATGATCGAGCGATACGTTCCCTCCCGGCGGCGCGCCACGCTGGTTGCCTTCCTGCTCGATCTTGAAGAGCAGCTGACCGACAGCGCTCTGGAGATGGCGGACAAGCTGATCGGCAGCATCTTCACCCGCGCGAAGAATGCCCAGGCGCGTAGCTATGCCGCCACATCGAAGAACGTGGCGCGGCTGATGCTGATCTTTCGCAGAACGATCGATGCGCTGACCGATGCGGTCGATACTGGCGAAGATCCAATTGAGGTCCTGGACGCATCGGTCGGGTGGAACACCCTGATGAAGGCGAGGCCGGAAGTGGCGAGCATCGCGGAAACCGCCAACCTCGATCCGCTGACGGTCGCGGCCGACCGCTATGCGACGTTACGCAAGTTCGCCCCCGACCTGCTTGAGACGCTCCAGTTCAGGGCCGGAAAGGGCAGTGCGAAAACGATCGCTGCCATCGAAATGCTGCGCGACCTCAACAGGTCGGGCAAACGCGATCTTCCTACCGACGCTCCGATGCCCTTCCGTAAAGAATGGCGAAAAATCGTCGTTGGCGATAACGGCAAGATCAACCGGCGGCTCTGGGAAATCGCAACGATCGCGCATCTGCGCAACAAGTTGCGTTCGGGGGATGTCTGGGTGGAGCGATCGGCGGGATACCGCCAGTTCGACAGCTACCTGCTCAGCGAACCGAAGGCGAAGCCAATCGTGTCGGCTCTTGGTCTGCCACCCACAGCCAGCGAATGGCTCGAACAACGGGGCCGCGAACTGGACTGGCGACTGAAGAAATTTGCCCAGCGCCTGAAGCGCGACGCTCTGGAGGGTGTGCGGTTCCGCGACGGCCGCCTCCAGATATCCCCGGTTCGCACGATCGCGATGCCCGATGCCGAAGCGCTGGCTGACCGGCTCGATGCGATGATGCCCCGCATCCGCATCACCGAGCTGCTGCATGAAGTGGCGCAGGAAACCGGCTTTCTTGCTGCATTCACGAACCTGCGCACCGGCGAAGCGTGCCCCAACGAAAACGCGCTGCTCGCCACCATCCTTGCGGATGCCACCAATCTCGGCCTGTCGCGCATGGCTGCCGCGAGCCAGGGCGTGACGCGCGACCAGCTCCTGTGGACCCATGACGCCTATATCCGCGACGACAGCTACTGCGCGGCGCTGGCCGTGCTCATCAACGCGCATCACCGCCTGCCATTCTCGCGCGTATGGGGCGACGGCACAACGTCCAGTTCCGATGGCCAGTTCTTCAGGGGCGCGAAGCGCGGTGCATCGGGCGGCGATATCAACGCCCGCTATGGCGTCGATCATGGCTTCAGCTTCTACACTCATGTTTCCGACCAGCGTGCGCCTTACCACGTCAACGTGATCTCTGCCGCGACGCATGAGGCACCCTATGTTCTCGACGGCCTCACCAGCCACGGCACCGATCTGAAAATCGTCGAGCATTACACCGACACTGGCGGGGCGACCGATCATGTCTTCGCCCTGTGCGCGATGCTGGGATTTCGCTTCTGCCCGCGCCTGCGCGACTTTCCAGACCGGCGCCTCGCGCCGATCGCGCCGGTTAAGGCCTATCCGGCCATCGCCCCGCTAATGGGCAAGCGTATCCGCACCGACATCATCGCTGAACAATGGGATGACGTGCTGCGCCTCGTCGGCTCGATCAAGGCCGGCCATGTCGCGCCATCGGTCATGCTGCGAAAGCTCGCCGCGTACGAACGGCAGAACCAACTCGACGTCGCGCTACAGGAAATCGGCAAGATCGAGCGAACCCTGTTCATGCTGGACTGGCTGGAAAATCCCGATCTGCGCCAGCGATGCCATGCTGGTCTCAACAACAGCGAACAACGCCATGCCCTGACGCAGGCAATCTACACCTTCCGCCAAGGCCGGATCATCGACCGCAGCCATGAGGCGCAACAATATCGGGCATCCGGCCTCAATCTAG
>NZ_LSHM01000026.1:0-1423 GCF_001557175.1 Blastomonas sp. CCH9-A1 | reverse complement strand
GGTCACGTCCGTCAATGAGGTGTAATTTGGGGTGTGGTCACCGGGCTGCATGGTCAGGCGGCCTTGGGTGTAATCTGTAGCGGCTGAGCCTCCTCGATCATTGGTGTGGCAAGGGCTGCCATGCCCTCGATCTGCATGTAGCGGTGCTGGAGCTGCCACTCGTCATTCTGCTCGAGCAGGACGGCGCCGACGAGTCGGATGATGCTGTCCTCGTTGGGGAAGATACCGACGACGTCAGCACGGCGCTTCACCTCCTTGTTCAGGCGCTCCAGCGGATTGGTGCTGTGCAGCTTGACCCGGTGCTGCTCGGGGAAGGTCATGTAGGCCAGGACATCGTGCTCGGCGTCGTCCATGCAGGTTCCCAGCTTCGGCCAGCGGGTGCGCAGTTGGTCGGCGACCTGGCGCCAGACCTGGGTAGCGGCCGCATGATCGGGCTGGAGGAAGACCTGCCGGATGGCGGCGGCGACCACGGTGTTCTGCCCCTTGGGCACGTAGGCCAGTGCGTTGCGCATGAAGTGGACGCGGCAGCGCTGCCAGGTGGCGCCGAGCACGCGGGTGATCGCCGCCTTGAGCCCCTCGTGGGCATCGGAGATGACCAGCTTCACTCCCTTGAGGCCGCGGCGGGCCAGGTCCTTGAGGAAGCTCGACCAGAACGGCTCGGCCTCGCTGGGACCGATGTGCAGGCCGACGATCTCGCGCTTGCCCTCGGTGTTGACCGCGACCGCTATTATCGCCGCGACACTGACGATACGGCCGCCCTCGCGGACCTTGAGGTAGGTCGCGTCCAGCCAGAGGTAAGGCCAGTCGCCCGCCAGCGGCCGCTTGAGGAAGGCGTGCACGCGTTCGTCGATGTCCTTGCACAGCTTCGAGACCGAAGACTTGGAGATGCCGGTCATGCCCATGGCCTGAACCAGCTCGTCGACGCGCCGGGTGCTGACGCCGGCGATCCATGCTTCCTGGATCACCGAGACCAGCGCCTTCTCGACGGTCTTCCTGGGTTCCAGGAAGCCAGGGAAGTAGGCCCCGGTCCTGAGCTTGGGGATCTTCAGGTTGAGCGTGCCGAGCCGGGTGTCGAGGCTGCGCTCTCGGTAGCCGTTACGCCAGGTCGTGCGGTCGCCGGATCGCTCGTGTCGGCCGGCGCCGATCACGCCGTCGACATCGGCCTCCATGATCAGCTGCAGCACGCTCTCGGCAATGCTGCGCAGGAAATCGCTGTCTCCGGTCTTCGCCATCAGCTCGGCAAGCGGTAGTCTGTCTTCGGTCATCGGGATCAACTCCTCGGGTGGGTGTGACGTGTGGAAACTCCACCTTACCGATGAGCCCGGTGGCCACCGAGATCGAAACTGCTGGTGGTGGGGCATGCCCCACCACCAGCAGCACCTAAATCTCCACCGAAAATTACACCACGAGCGCGGACGCTAAC
>NZ_LSHM01000025.1:0-173156 GCF_001557175.1 Blastomonas sp. CCH9-A1 | reverse complement strand
ACCCCCCGCTGCGCGGGCGGTCCCCCTCCCCCAGCGAGCTGTGGGAGGATTTTGATGACCGCTACCCTTCCGGAAACCGCTCGAATTCGGGAAGGTCGTGCGCGTTCTTCATCCAGCCGATGCGGTCGGCGGTCTGGATATGCGCCATGGCGGGAAAGGCATCGGGATCGTCGAAGGTCGCGGTCTGGATATCGACCAGACCGGGCAGCACCGCCTCGTTGACATAGAACAGCCCCGTCCCGCAGACCGGGCAGAAGCTGCGTTCGGCATGTTCGGACGAATGATAGACCGACGGCGTGCCCTTCAGCAGGTGAAAGGTCGTGCTCGCCACCGCGGTCCAGCCGACCGCAGGCGCTCCGGCGCAGCGGCGGCAATCGGTGCAGTGGCACAGCGCGGTGCGCGCAGGTTCGTCCTGCTCGCCCGGGGCGTCGACGGCAAAGCGCACCGCGCCGCAATGGCATCCGCCTTCCTGCCGGGTCATGCGCTGACTCCTTCGGCTTCGGCTTCGGCCTTGGCCCTGGCGATCAGTTCGTTGTCGATCGCCTTGCCCCGCTGATAGGCCGGGCGCGCGCGCAACCGTTCGGCATAGGCGGCGAATACCGGATGAGGGGGAAGCGTCCCGAACGCCTGGCCCCAATCGACCTGCGCGCCGACATAGACATCGGCTGCGGTAAACCGGTCGCCGCAGACATAGTCGCGATCTGCCAGCCACCCGACGAGAGTCTCGACGGCAAGCTCGTAGCTGCCATAGCCGAGCATCGCCTGCTTGTCCTCGGGACTCTCCCATTTCATCGCATGGTTGATGATCGCCTGTTCGAGCGGTCCGGCGCCGAAGAACATCCAGCGATAATAATCCGCGCGCTCCTCGGCCGTCGGCGCCAGCCCGGCCTCGGGAAAGGCCTCGGCCAGATAGGCACAGATCGCGGCGCATTCAGTGACGACCTTGCCATCGTGGACAATCGCGGGGACTTTGCCCATCGGGTTGATCGCCCGGTAATCCGGCCCCTTCATCTCGGGCCCGTATTGCACGATGCGCTGCTCGTACGGCGCGCCCACCTCTTCCAGCATCCAGCGGGCGATCTGCCCGCGCGACATGGGGTTGGTGTAGAATATCAACTCGCTCATGGCTTCATCCCCTTTGTTCCGACTCGAGGTCGCGCTGGGAACATAGCAGGAACATGGGCGTGCTCCAAGCCGGGTCAGCAGCCCTCACCGGTGACCACTGCGCCGAGCAGGCCGCCAAGGCCACCCTTGCACTTTTTCTTCTTCTTGGGCGGTTCGGCTTCGCTGCTGTCGCCGCCGCGCATCATCGCGTCCATGTCGGGGCCGTTGAGCAGCCACATCGAGTTGGAGCGATAGCGCACGCGCGCGGTCCATTCGGGCTTCCATGGCGTCTTGGCATTGGCCGGACGCGGCGGATAGGCGAAATTCGCTTCCGGGCCATAGGCATAGAGGTTGCCGAGCGCGAACTCGCCGCCCGCTGCGGTCACCTCGGCAGGCACGGTGCAGCTGGTCTGCGACGGCGGCATGACGACCTGCTGCTGGATCAGCTTCGCCACCTGGGCAGGTGCGATCCAGTCCCACAGTGCTCCGCCGAACTGGCGCGAGGCCGAGGACGACCACCAGACCATGTCCTGGAACTCGCCCTTGCTGTTGGTCTTGGCGGTCATCACCCAGGCATAATAGCCGGTGGCGCTGGCGACGGTATTCCAGCTGATCTGCGTCGCGCCGCCCGCCAGCGGCGAGGATTTGCCGGTAATCGCGGGCATGAAGTCCTGCGCCAGCGCGAACTTGATTTCGGGCGAATAATTGCCCGCGACGCGGTGCTCGCCGAGCAGCGAGCTGTCGGACGAGAGCAGCTTGCGTGTCTCGGCATTGGGCCATTCGCCATAGGTCTTGCTGTTGTCGACGGTGACGCTGCGATCGACCGGCATCGCGCCTGCAAACAGATCGGGAGGCACCTGGCCTGCGGTCAGCTTAGCGAAATCGATCACCACCGGCTGGCCGGGACCTGCCTTGGCGCCGCACCCCCAATAGATCAGCAACCGACCCTTGGGGCGCTGGAAATCCCTGGGCAGCTCTTCGGGCATGTCGGTGCGGGTGCCGGGCTTGGGGCTGACCAGCGGAACCGATGCGCCGAGCTTGGCGACGGCGGGCATGAAATGGTCGGCCTTGGGCGCTCCGGCGGCGGGGGCTCTCGACGATCCGAGCCGCAGGACGAGCTCGTGCGCCTGCTTGTTGCCGCCGCCGCCAAACATCATCGAAAGCCCTGCGCCCATGCCGCTGCCCATGGCGGCAAGGCCCGTGACGGTGCCGACATCCATGTCGTACCGCGCGATGGGGCTGGCTGCCTGCTGGCTGCTGACGGGACTGGCGACCAGGACCGCGATCGCGGCGGCGGACAGGCTGAACACGGCGGAACGACGCGCGGGCAAGGGCATGGCAGGCTCCCGGTAAAACAAGGACATGCAGGCGAGTCGCCTGATAGCATCATCCTGTAGTTTCAGGGAGTCCTACGCGCAGTGCGCTGGGTCATAGGGAGCGCTCAGGATGGTCTCGACCCGCCGCTCGAACCACCCCAGGAAAGCGGTGGTTCCTTGGTCAGCTTGTTGATGATGTCGGGCACGAACCGCTCGGCAAAGCCCGCGACAAAAGCCAGCGCGACCATCTTGTAATACTGACCGATATCCTTGAAGCCGAGCGCGGCAGTGACTTGGGCCAGCCAGCTGTTGCACAACTCTATGTCGCAGCGCTTGCGCCATCCGGCGTTCTGATCGGGTGAGGCCCCATTGCCACCAACTGGCGCAGTCGGCGGGGCAGCCGCCGCCGCTGCAGAGGTATCGGCGGCTGCCTTTGCAACCGCATCCGCTTTGGCGGGATCAATCGCCCCGTTGATGCCGCCGCCGAGCGTTTCCTTGAAGGCCGGCAGCACAATTTCCAGCAGATGCGCCGCCGAAAGCACATAAAGGAACAGCGCGAAGACCCCGCCAATGCCGATCGACATGAGCACGCTGAGCCATCCGACCCTGAGGCCGATCAGCTCGAATATGCCGTCATCGACGGTCGCATCGCGCGAGGTGGCCTTTTGCAGGCGCTGCACGATCGAAATCATGCCACCTGCCATCCCTGCGGCCATAATCACCAGCAGGCCCTGCTTTGCCAACTCGTTGGTGGTTGCGACCTGGGTATAGACCAGCGTGGCAATGCCGGCCGCAGCCAGAAACAGGATCACCATCATCCGCTTGATCGATTTCTCGCGCGCCAGGTTGATGAGATAATTGGCGTGAATGACGTCTAGCAGATTGCGAGCGCGCTGGCGCAGGACCTTCTCGGGGACCTTGTCCTGCGGTCCTGTTTGGAAGCTGCTTCGATACGAGCGTGCCACGCTGGTCGGCACGACGCGGTTGAATCGGTCCTCGATCGTCCAGAACCGTGCCCGCAAGGCTTCTTCTGGAACCACCCAGATCAGCGCGAGCTCGATCTTGAACAGCTGGCCCAGCGTCGCACGGTTACCTTTCAGCGGATCGAGCGCGGCGAATTCCAGCTTGAGCGCCTTGAGCAGCTTCGCCTTGTTCGCATTTGTCTTTTTCTGCTTTGCGGTGTTGCTGTCCCAGGCATAGCCTTCGAAATTGTCGCGCATCGATTCATAATAGATGCGCGAGATAAAGGCTTCCTCGCGTGCCCATGCGAACAGCGCGACAAATTTTCGCCATAGCAAGGCAAGGCCCGATCGGACCATCTTGCCGAACTGCCTGACCCTGCCCATCCCATCCATGAACTGCCGCCCCAAAATTGGAGCGAGCAGGCCATGAAGTTCCGCGCGGAGCCAGCGCAACCCGCTCGATTGCGGAGGTTTCAGGAAAAACTGCCTCCGTTTTCGTTCATTTCCCGCCGAACAGCTGCCGCCCCGCCAGATCGAGCATGATCTCCTCCGATCCGCCGCCGATCGCGTTGACGCGGACCTCGCGATAGATGCGCTCCACCTTCGATCCGGTGATATAGCTTGCCCCGCCCAGGATCTGCGCGGCCTCGCGCGCGACGATTTCGAGCATCTGCGTCGCCTGCACCTTGAGCATCGCGAAATCCGCCGGCTGGTCGCGCCCGTTTTCGACCGCCCAGGCACATTGATCGACCCAGGCCTGCGTCGCGGCGATGCGGCGCGCCATATCGGCGAGCTTGATGCGGATCGACTGATGCTTGACCAGTGCCTTGCCGAAGGTCTCGCGGCTCTGTGCCCATTCCGCCGCTTCCTTCAGGCACACCCGCGCATAGGCGCAGCAGCCCATCGCCATGCCGAGCCGCTCGCCGTTGAAATTGCGCATGATGCCGATGAACCCGCCATTCTCGGGCCCGATCAGGTTCTCCGCCGGCACGCGCACATCCTCGAAATAGATGGCGGCGGTGTCCGAGCAGCGCCAGCCCATCTTGTCGAGCCGGGTGCGGGTGACACCGGGTGCATCCATCTCGATCAGCAGCAGCGAGATGCCGCCTGCGCCCGCACCCCCGGTGCGCACCGCGCAGGTCAGCCAGTCGGCGCGCATGCCGGAGGTGATGAACATCTTGGAGCCATTGACGACATAATGGTCGCCCACGCGCTCGGCGCGGGTCTTGAGGTTCGCGACATCCGAGCCGCCCGAAGGCTCGGTAATGCCGAGCGCGATGATCTTTTCGCCTGCCAGTACCGGCGGGGCAACGCGCTGCTTCAGCGCCTCGCTGCCCAAAGCCAGCACCGGCGGCAGGCCGATGCCGTGCGTCATCAGCGAGGCAGAAAGCCCGCCCGCGCCAACCGCCGCCAGCTCCTCGGTCTGGGTCAGGCCATGGAAGATGTCGAAACCTTCGGAATGGCCGCCATATTGTTCGGGATAGCGCAGCCCCAATATGCCAGCCTCGGCTGCCTTGCGGTGCAGCTCGCGCGGCAGCTCGCCTTCGGCCTCCCACTGGTCGATATACGGCGCGATCTCGCGCGCGACGAAGCGGCGGACCGATTGCGCCAGCGCCTCATGGCTGTCGTCGTAAAAAGGCGAGCGCGCGCGCCAGCTGTCAAAATCGGTCAAATCGTCCTCCCCTTCGTGTCGTTGCAGCCGAAATTCCGGGCCCGTTACCGCTTTGTCAATTCCTCGATGTTAATCGGAAGGGCGATGGCCGGGCCGCCAGGGCAGAGGGACCCACGATGCAGCAGGATCAGAACAGGCTTGAAGTGGCGCGCTCAGGGACAGGGCGCTTCCTCGACCCGGCGCTGGAAACGCGCTTCGTGCTGGCCGAGCGACAGGCGCGCGTAGTGCATATGCGGCTTTTCGCGGGTTTTCTCGCGGCGATGCTGATCGGCTATGCGCTGGTCAATCCGCTCTATTTCTCGCGCGAGGACGAGCTCAAGTTCTCGGTGCTGCTGCTGCCGACGCTCGCGATCCTGGCGGGCTTTGCCGGCGCGACCTTCTGGCGCGGTTATGCGGCCAGGCCGATCATCGATTTTGCCAGCCTGCTGGGCGTCGCGTTCCTCATCATGGCGGAAAATGCGCTATTGTTCGAGGAGATGCATCGCGAGCACGTGCAACTGCACGCGCCGATCGCCATCAACGGCCTGATCGTCATGGCCTTTGCCGCGATCGCCTTTGCCGGGCAGACGCGCTGGTTCGGCGCCTGGCTTGCGGCGCACGCCGCGGTCTATTTCACTGTAATGATCGAAACCGGCAGCTCGATGGTCCCGGTGATCTATGGCACGATGACCTATCTCACCAGCGCTTCGGTGATGGTGCTGCTCAACTGGTCGGTCGGCCAGGCGCACCGGCAGAGCTTCCTGCTGTCCGATGCGCTCTCGGCGGAAAAGGCCAAGACCGAGGAACTGCTGTTCAACGTGCTGCCGCCTGCAGTGGCCGAACGGCTTAAGGCCGGGCAGGTGGTCGCCGATGCCTATCCCGATGTGTCGGTGGTGTTCATCGACATTTGCGGCTTTTCCGACCTGTCGCGGCGGATTTCCCCCGGGCATCTGGTCGATCTGCTCAACGCCTTCTTCCTGCTCGCCGACAAATGCGCTGCCGAAACCGGGGTCGAAAAGGTCAAGACGATCGGCGACGCGTATCTCGCGATCAGCGGCGGCAACAATCCTGCGCACAACAGCGCCGATGCTGCGATCCGCTTCGGCGAGGCGGTGATCGCAGGGCTTCCCGCCCTGCGCGCCGCGACCGGCATCGACCTGCACATCCGCGTCGGCATCCATACCGGCCCGGTCGTCGGCGGGGTGATCGGCGAGACGCGCATGGCCTATGACTATTGGGGCGAGACGATGAACATCGCCGCCCGGATCGAGGGCACCGCGCATCCCGATGGCATTGCGGTGTCCGAGACCACCTGGCTGCGTGGGCGCGGCGACCGCCATTTCGAGCTGCCCGAAAAGATCACGCTCAAGGGCGTCGGCGAAGTGCCCGTCTTCCGGCTGGCCAAGGAACAGCCCGGCGCCGAGATCATCCGGCTCGCGATTTAACGCGTCGCCTGCGCGGCGTCCCGAAATCGACCAGTCGTATTTGAGGGCTTCCCACTGCAGCGCGATTGGCGTTAGTTTAACGCCATGGCAACCATTCTCATCGTCTTTTGCGGCATCATCAACTTCGCGCTCCACCGCGCGACGATGGAATCGGCGCACCCCATGGCGGTGCAGATGCGCGCGCTGTTCCAGGGCTTCATGCGCGGCTATGGCAGCTATATGCTCGAATATCTGATCCTGCTCTCGGCGCTCAGCTTCGCGGCACTGGGCTACACGATCGCGCTGCCGGCCTATATCGTCTATACCGGCATGAATGGCCTTGCCGGCTGGGCGATCCTCACCGGCAAGATCTGAAGCCCTGCGCCTTATGCGGCGACCGCCTGCTCGCTGTCGGGCGAGGCCGCAGCCAGCAGCCGTTTTTCCAGCGTCTTCAGCCGCGACTTGCTGTCGATCTTGTCGCCCAGCAGATCGGTGACATAGAAGGTATCCACCGCGCGCTCGCCATAAGTGGCGACATGCGCCGAATGGACGATGCATTTCAGATCGAACAGCGCAAAGGCGAGGCGGTTGAGCAGCGCCGGCCGGTCGAGCGCGTTCACCTCGACCACGGTGAAGCGGTTTGACGCCTTGTTGTCGACCAGCACATTGGGGGCAATGCTGAAGGCTTCGGCGCGGGGCCGCGCGACGGGCCGTGCGATCAGCCGGGGCGTCAGCGCAACGCGGTTGGCCAGCGCATCGGCGATCGCGGTCTTGAGCCGCGCGATCTGGCTTTCCTCCATGAACGGGCGCCCCAGCGGGTCCTGCACCAGGAAATTGTCGAGCGCCATGCCGTCGCGCCGGGTGTGGATGCGCGCGTCGATGATGTTGCCGCCGGCAAGGTGAATGCCGCCGGCGATGCGATAGAACAGGCCCGGATGGTCGGCGGCGCTGACGGTCACCAGCGTCGCGCCGCGCGCGGGATAGAATTCCGCCGCCACGGTCAGCGGTTCGGTATCGTGCGCATCGATCAGCTTCAGGTTCTGCGCGATGATATCCTCGGGCTCGGCGATCCAGTATGCGTCGTCGAGCTTGCGTGCGAGCTGGACGAACCGGCCCTCGTCGATGCCGAGCGCGGCGCGCGCGGCCTCCTGCTTGGCGATAACGCGCTCTCGCCGTCCATGCTGCTTGTGGCCCAGCCGCAGCACCTCCTCGGTCGATTCGAACAGGGTGCCGAGCAACTGGCGCTTCCAGCTGTTCCAGATGCCGGGGCCGACCGCGCGGATATCGACCACGGTCAGCACCAGCAGCAGTTTCAGCCGCTCGGGGCTCTGCACCATGGCGGCAAAATCGGCGATGGTCTTGTAATCGGTAAGGTCGCGCTTGAAGGCGGTCGCCGACATCAGCAAGTGATAGCGCACCAGCCAGGCGACCTGCTCGGTCTCCGCCTCGGTCATGCCCAGCCGCGGGCAGAGCTTCATCGCGACCTCGGCACCCAGCACGCTGTGGTCGCCGCGCCGCCCCTTGGCGATATCGTGCAGCAGCGTCGCGACGAACAGCACCCGGCGGCTGACCAGTTTCTGCATCACGTCATAGGCGAGCGGGTGATCGTCCTTGAGCTCGCCCGATTCGATCTTGGCGAGCAGCCCGATCGCGCGGATCGAATGTTCGTCCACCGTATAATGGTGGTACATGTCGAACTGCATCTGCGCGACGACGCGGCCGAAATCGGGCACGAACCGGCCGAACACCGTCGCCTCGTTCATCCAGCGCAGCACCAGCTCGGGATCACGCGGGCTGCACAGTACGTCCATGAACAGCGCATTGGCGCGCGGATCGGCGCGGACATGCCGGTCGATCAGATGCGCATCCATGCTCGCCTGGCGCATTGCGCTGGGGTGAATCTCGACCTTGTGGCGGTCGGCGAGCTGGAAGATCTCGATCAGCCGTACCGGGTCCTCGCGGAAGAAATCGGGCCGGGGCAGCGCGAGCCGTCCGCGATCGAGAATGAAGCCCGAAAGCTTGCGCGGACGCCGCCGCAGGATCGCGGGGATGAAGCGCCGGTCGCGCGCGGCAAACTGGTCGTCCAGCTGCGCCAGGAACACGCCGGTCAGGTCGCCCACGCGTTTGGCGTTGAGGAAGAAATACTGCATGAACCGCTCGACCGCCGACTTGCCCGGCCGGTCGGCAAAGCGCATCCGCGTCGCCACCTCACGCTGCAGGTCGAAGGTGAGCCGGTCTTCGGCGCGCCCGGTAATGTCGTGCAGATGGCAGCGCACCGCCCAGAGGAAATTGGCCGAGCGGCGAAACCCGCGATATTCGGTCATGGTCAAGAGGCCCGCATCGACCAGCTCGGCGGCCGAGCGCACCTGGTGGATATACTTGCCGATCCAGTAGAGCGTGTGCAGGTCGCGCAGGCCTCCCTTGCCGTCCTTGACATTGGGCTCGACGACATAGCGGCTGTCGCCCATGCGCTTGTGCCGCTGATCGCGCTCCTCAAGCTTCTGCGCCACGAAATCGCGCGCGGTGCCGGTAACGACATCCTTCCAGAAGCGCACCGAGGCCTCGCGATAGATGTCCTGGTCGCCCCAGACATAGCGCCCTTCGAGCAGCGCGGTGCGGATGGTGAGGTCGCCGCGCGCCTGGCGGACCATCTCGTCGATCGAGCGGCTGGAATGCCCGACCTTGAGGCCGAGGTCCCACAGCATGTAGAGCATCGCCTCGATCGCCTGCTCGGTCCAGCTGTTCTTGCGCAGCGGGGTGAGGAAGGCGATGTCGACATCGCTGTGCGGGGCCATCTCGCCCCGGCCATAGCCGCCCACCGCCGCGATGCAGAAATGCTCGCCCGCGCTGTGATTGGCGACCGGGTACTGGAAGCGCACAACATAATCGTGGATCAGCCGCACGATCTGGTCGATCAGGAACGACTGGGCCGCTGCGCAATCATGCCCCGCCGCCGGATTGGCATGCAGGCGTGCGGCGATTTCCGCGCGCCCCGCTGCCAGTGCCTCGCGCAATATGGTGACGACCGGCATGCGCGCCTTGTCCCCCAGTTCGGCGGCGAACTCGGCTATGCGCGCATCAAGCGCACGGCGATCGATGATCGCGCGCTGGTTGGCAACGGGATTCATGGCAACCGGCGATACAGGCGCAAGGTTAAGGTCAGGTGGCGGCTCCCGCTTCGGCCCTGGCTGCGGCCTGATAGGATTTGCGCAAGCTGACCTTGTCGATCTTGGCCGTGCCCAGCCGCGGCAGCGCCTCGGCGCTCTGCCACAGGCGGGCGGGAACCTTGAACGCGGCGAGCTGCCCCGCAAGGAACTCGGTGAGCTGCTCGTCGGTCAGGCTCGCGCCATCACGCACGACATAGACCGCGCCGACAATCTCGCCGAAGCGCTCATCGGGAATGCCGAACACGCTCGCCTCGGCAATGTCGGGATGCGCGTAGATCGCCGATTCCACTTCGACACAGCTGATATTTTCGCCGCCGCGGATGATGATGTCCTTCTTGCGGTCGACGATGAACAGATAGCCATCGGCGTCGAGATAGCCGAGATCCCCGGTGCGGAAATAGCCATCGGGCATGATCGCGGCCCTGGTGGCCGCCTCGTTGTTCCAGTAACCGAGGAAATTGGCGACCGAGCGGATCGCGACCTCGCCAACTTGGCCCTGGGGCAGCGGGTGGCCATTATCGTCGAGGATCGCAAGGTCCACCAGCGGACGCGAGGCCTGGCCGGTGCTGTCGGGCTTGGCCATGTAATTCTCGTTGAAATTGCCGCAGCCTACGCCGTTGGTCTCTGTCAGGCCATAGCCCAGGATCGGGAAGGCCCAGTCCATCGTCTCCTTGATGCGTTTGACATGCTCGACCGGGCGCGGCGCGCCGCCTGCGGCAAAGGTGACGCAGGTTTTGAGGTCATACTTGTCGCGATTGGGGTGCTGCGCGATCTCGTAGCTCATCAGCGGAACGCCGACGAAATAGCTGATCTTCTCCTTCTCGATCAGCCGCATCGCCTCTTCGGCATCCCATTTGGGCATCAGGACCAGCTTGCGGCCGATGACGAAGCTCTGCAGCAGCACCGGCACCTCGGCGGTAACATGGAAGAGCGGTACGTTGAGCAGGGTGGCGGGCTGGCCTTCGGGCGGCTTGCCCTGGCGGGTGACGATGTTGAGCGCCATCAGCGTCTGCGCGACATAGCTGAACACGCCCTGCACCACGCCGCGATGGTCGGAATAGGCCCCCTTGGACTGGCCGGTCGAGCCCGAAGTGAACAATATGGTGGCCAGATCGTCGCCGGTCAGCTCGGGCAGTTCGGTAGCGGCATCGCCGCCGGCCTCGAGCACCGATGCCAGCCCCTTTTCGGGCGGACCGTCATGGCTGATCACGACCACGCGGGCATTGCCGGTGGCGCCGCATTCGCTGATCCGCTTCGCGCAGCGATCGTCGGCGAGCACCAGCGTGCAATCGACATCGGTGATCCCGGCGCACAGTTCGGGGCCCTGCCACCAGCCGTTCAGGAGCGTCGCGACGCCGCCCGCCATCAATATGCCCATATAGGCGATGATCCAGTTGGCCGAGTTGCGCGCGGCAATGCCCACCCGGTCACCCTTCTTGATGCCATGGCCCGCGACCAGCGCTGCGGCGACCTGGCGCGCAGCGGCATAGCTCTGGCCGAAGGTCAGGCGCGTGTCGCCATCGACCAGAAACTCGGCATCGGCATGCTGCATGCAGAAATAGGCGAAGAAATGCGACAGCGCAGGCGGGGCCGACGCGATCATGGGCAGTTTCTGGCCGTATTTCTCGAATGTCGTCAGCGGGAGCATCCCTCCTTCGCCGGTCAGCGCCTGGATGGCTTCATCCATCATCTGGTCCAGCTCGGTCGCCATCAAAATCTCTCCTCTTTCGCTTGTGCTTGGCTGCCCTTATGAAGGGGAAAACCCTTGGGGAAAAGCCTTGATCCTGCCCATTTCGGCGCTAGCCGCCAACATTGCCGCCAGCGCGAGCGCTGCTGCCGCCAAGTCCGCGATCCGCTTCGAGGAGCTGGGACTGTCGCCGGTCGCGCTGCAGATCGGGTCGTTCCAGCTCAAATGGTACAGCCTGGCCTATCTGTTCGGCATCCTGATCGGCTATTGGTACATGGGCAAGATGCTGAAACAGCCCGGCGCGCCGATGGCGCAGCGTCATGCCGACGACCTGATGCTCTATTGCACGCTCGGTATCATCCTGGGCGGACGGCTGGGCTATGTCACCTTCTACCGCCCGGATCTCTACGCCACTCCGCTCGAGGTGTTCAAGGTCTGGGAGGGCGGGATGTCCTTCCATGGCGGGCTCATCGGCGTGCTGCTGGCGATCGCTTACCTGACCTGGCGCAACAAGCTGTCGTACCTGCGCGTCGGCGACTATGTCTCGTGCGTCGTGCCGCTAGGGCTGTTCTTCGGACGGCTCGCCAATTTCGTCAATGCAGAGCTCTGGGGCCGCCCGACCGATGTGCCATGGGCGGTCATCTTCCCCACCGATCCCGATGGCCTTCCGCGCCATCCCAGCCAGCTCTACGAGGCGGGGCTCGAAGGGCTGGTGCTGGGCCTCGTGCTGATGGTCCTTTTCTGGAAGACCGATGTGCGCCACCGTCCCGGTTTTCTGGGCGGCGTGTTCCTGGCGGGCTATGGCGCCGCGCGGTTCATCGTCGAATATTTCCGCAATCCCGATGCGCACCTCATCGAATTTGCCGAACAGACGGGAATGAGCATGGGCCAATGGCTGACCGTGCCGATGATCCTGATCGGCCTGTATCTGATGGTCTCCTCGCGCGGACGCACGGCCAAGCCGTTGCCCGCCACCGCCTGAACCGATGGACGAGACCGAAGGCGAGGCTGGGGGCGAGGGGGGCGCGCCGCAGGGGCTCGAGGCGGTGTTCAAGCGGCTGATCGGCGCGACCGGGCCGATCAGCGTGGCGCATTACATGGCCGAGGCCAACGCGTATTATTACAACCGCGCCGATCCGCTCGGCACCACCGGCGATTTCATCACCGCGCCCGAGATCAGCCAGATGTTCGGCGAGATGATCGGGCTGTGGCTGGCCGATCAATGGCAGCAGGCGGGCAAGCCTGCGCTGTGCCATTATGTCGAATTCGGACCCGGCAGGGGCACGCTCGCCGCCGATGCGCTGCGCGCGATGGAGCAGTTCGGCTTTCGTCCCAAGGTGCACCTGATCGAGGGCAGCACCGCGCTGCGCATGGCGCAGAAGCTGAGCGTGCCCGGCGCGACCTGGCATGACGGGCTCGACAGCGTCCCGCGCGAGGGGCCGCTGCTGATCGTCGCCAACGAATTTCTCGATGCACTGCCGGTGCGGCAGATCGTGCGCACCGAAAGCGGCTGGCGCGAGCGGGTGGTGGTGCACAATGGCGAGCGCTTCCTGCCGGTCGCCGGCGCGCGGCCGATGGATTCGGCGGTCCCGGTGGAGCTTGCCGACAGCCCCGAGGGCACGATCCTGGAAAGCAGCCCGGCGGCCGCCGGCATGGCGTACGAGATCGCCGCGCGGTTGAAGGCGCAGGGCGGCGCGGCCCTGTTCATCGATTACGGCTATGCCGAGCCCCGGACGGGCAGCACGCTGCAGGCGGTGCGCGCACACCGGAAGGTCGATCCGTTCGTCGATCCGGGGCTGGCCGATCTCACCGCTCTGGTCGATTTCCCGCAGCTGAAGCGCGTCGCGCTGGCAGGCGATGTCGATTGCCATGGCCCGGTGGGGCAGGGCGACTGGCTGATGGCGCTGGGCATCGCGCAGCGCGCGACCGTACTCGCCAAGGGTCAGCCCGCCAAGGCGCAGGAGGTCATGACCGCGCTCGACCGGCTGGTCTCGCCCGAGCAGATGGGGACGCTGTTCAAGGTGATCGCCTATCGCGGCCCCGGCTGGCCGGTCGGCGCGGGGTTCGGGGGCGCATCCTGACGTCCGGTTTTCGTCATTCCCGCGAACGCGGGAATCCCGCTTTCCTGGCAATCGTCATGCAGAAGCGGGACCCCCGCCTTCGCGGGGGGGGGACGGGGGAAGCAGGGGAAATCTTCTAGGCCGCCGCGCGTTTCAGCCGGTCGTTGATCGCATCGCCCATGCCGCCCAGCGGCACCGGCGCGATGGCGATTCGCGCGCGGTCGCTCGCATCGGCGCGGTGGAGCGCGGCATAGAGGTTCGCCGCCGCCTCGGCGAGATCGCCCGAGGCCGAGAGCGTGTCATCACCCATCACATCGCCAAAGCCGATCAGCCATTCGTCAGGTTGCGCGGACACCGCCCCAAGCCGCAGCGGTTTGCCCGGCGCATAATGGCTGGCGAGCTGGCCCGGCGCCTCGATCCGCTGATCGGCGAGCGGGATCGGCGGTTCGCCGAGCAGCGCGGCGATCGCCTCCGGATCGATCGGCCCGGGGCGCAGCAGCTGCCAGCCCGCCAGGGCGCCGTCAAAGTTGCGCAGCGCAACTATGGTCGATTCGAGCCCGGCCCGAGCTGCGCCGCCGTCGAGGATGAGATCGAGTCCCTCGCCCAGGCTCGCCGCGACATGCTCGGCGCGGGTCGGGCTGATCGCACCCGAGCGGTTGGCGGACGGCGCGGCGAGCTTGAGGCCGCTTGCCTCCAGCACCGCGCGCATCACCGGGTGCGCGGGACAGCGCAGCGCGATGGTCGAAAGCCCCGCGGTCACCGCAGGCGCGATTCCCGCCCCGTCTTTCAGCGGCAGAACGAGTGTCAGCGGACCCGGCCAGAAGGCGGCGGCCAATTTTTCTGCGCGCGCATCAAAAATCGCAATCGCCCGTGCGCCGTCCAGGTCGGGCACATGCACGATCAGCGGGTTGAAATCAGGCCGGCCCTTGGTGCGATAGATGGCCGCTACGGCATCCGCGCGCGCGGCATCGGCGGCCAGGCCATAGACCGTTTCGGTTGGCAGTGCGACGGGCCTGCCCTCGCGCAGCATCGCCGCCGCGCGCGCGATCCCGGCGGCGTCGGCGGGCGCAATCCTCGGGTCAGAAGGCTTGGAAGCTGGCATGTTGCTGCCTATACAGCGCTCGAACGCAAGGGACAGCAGGGAATAGACCATGACCTTCACCGCACCGACCACCGAACAGCTGTTCGTCCTTAAGACGATCACCGGCATCGACGAACTGGCAGGCCATGAACGCTTTGCCGAGGCGACGCCCGATCTGGTCGAGGCGATCGTCGAAGGCGTGGGCGAATTTGCCGCCGGGGAATTCGCGCCGCTCTACCGCATCGGCGACACGGTCGGTGCACGGCTGATCGACGGATCGGTGAAGATGCCCGAAGGCTACCGGGAGGCTTATCAGCATTATGTCGAGGCGGGCTGGAGTGCGCTGAGTGCGCCCGCCGATCATGGCGGCCAGGGGCTGCCGTTCTCGCTCGCCACCGTCGCGCTCGATTCGCTGGGCGCGGCAAACATGGCGTTCGCGCTCTGCCCGATTCTCACCGTCGGCGCGATCGAGGCGCTGCATCATCATGGCAGCGACCAGCAGAAGGCGCTGTACCTGCCGAAACTGTCGACCGGCGAATGGACCGGCACGATGAACCTCACCGAACCGCAGGCGGGCAGCGATGTCGGCGCGCTCCGCGCCACTGCCACCCCGCGCGGCGACGGCACCTATGCGATCCGCGGGCAGAAGATCTACATCTCGTTCGGCGACCATGACATGGCCGACAACATCATCCACCTCGTGCTCGCGCGCACCCCCGATGCGCCCGCCGGAACCAAGGGCATCTCGCTGTTCCTGGTGCCCAAATACCGGCTCGATGCGGACGGCAATCCGGGCGAGGCGAACGGCATCAAGACGGTGTCGATCGAGCACAAGATGGGCATCAACGCCTCGCCCACCTGCGTGCTGCAGTTCGGCGAGGAAGGCGAGAGCATAGGCGAACTGATCGGCCCCGAATTCGGCGGCATGCGCGCGATGTTCACGATGATGAACAATGCGCGGCTCAATGTCGGGCTGCAGGGCGTGCAGATTGCCGAGGGTGCGACGCAAAAGGCCTTGTGGTTCGCGCGCGAACGCGTCCAGTCGGCGCGCGCAGGCGCAGGCCGCGATCCGGTCGCGATCATCGAGCATCCCGACGTGCGCCGCATGCTGCTGCGCATGAAGGCGGGGACCGAGGCGATCCGCGCGCTGCTCTATTATGCCTCGGGTCAGGTCGATCGCGCGAACCTCGGCGTGCCCGGCGCGCGCGAGATGGTCGATCTGCTGACCCCGCTCGCCAAGACCTATGGCACCGATCTCGGCAGTGAGATCGCCTCATTGGGCGTGCAGATTCACGGCGGCATGGGCTATGTCGAGGAGACCGGCGCGGCGCAATATTATCGCGATATCCGCATCGCGCAGATCTATGAGGGCACCAACGGCATCCAGGCGGCGGACCTGGTCGGGCGCAAGCTCGGCATGGCAGGCGGCGATGTCGTGCGCGGCCTGATCGCCGAGGTGCAGGCCGATGCGGGCAACCACCCCGCGCTGGCGGCGCTTGCCGGCGATGTCGCAGAGGTCACCGAATATATGGTCGGCGCAAGCGTCGACGACCGGCTCGCGGGCAGCTATCCCTATTGCACGATGATGGCGGTGATGACCGCAGGCTGGCTGATGCTCAAGCAGAGCCACGCCGCGCAGGCGATGCTCGATGCCGGAGAGGGGAATGCCGAGTTCCTGAAAGCCAAGCTGGTGACGACGCGCTTCTATCTCGAGCGCATGGTGCCCGAGGCGAGCGGCCTCAAGGCGGCCGCGATGGCGGGAGCGGACCTGCTCTACGCGCTCGACGCCGAGGCGCTGGCGGCTTGAGCGGCTGGTGAGCGCAGCCTCCACCTCCGTTTGTCCCGAGCCCTTCGACTGGTTGGCAAGCCAGCCGCTCAGGGTAAACTCAAGCCGAGGGACGTATGTCCGAACGGTACCGATCACGGCCCTCGGCTTCGCTCGGGGCAAACGGGTAGGGGGGCTGGGTAATGGATGAAACTGAGCTTCTCGCCCGCATCGCCGAGGCCCTCGAACGCCTCGCGCCGCCGCCGGTGCAGGACGGGGACTGGAGCGCGCACCCGGCCTATGTCTGGAGCGCGCTCGGAGCGCAGGCGGTGCCCACGCTCAGGGCCGTTCCGCTCGACCGGCTGCGCGGCATCGACGCGCAAAAGGCGAGCTTCACCGAGAACGTCCACCGCCATGCCGCAGGCCAGGCGGCGCATGACGTGCTGCTCTGGGGATCGCGCGGCATGGGCAAGTCGGCTCTGGTCAAGGCGGCGGTCGCCGATGCGCAAAATGCCGGTGCGCCGCTCGCGCTCGTCCAGACCGGGGGCGAGCCAGACGCGCTCAAGCAACTGCCCGCGCTGTTCGCCGCATTGGGTACGGTGGATCGGCGTTTTCTCGTGTTCATCGACGATATCGGTTTTGACGGGCCCGAAGCCGCCAGCGCCGCGCGCTCCTTGCGTTCGCTGCTCGAAGGCGGGGCGATGGCGCGACCGGCCAATGTGCGGCTCGCGGTCACCTCGAACCGCCGCGCCATCATCGAGCGCAGCATGAGCGAGCAGGACGATCCGATCAATCCGCGCGACGCGGTCGACGACCGTCTGGCGCTCGCCGACCGGTTCGGGCTCAGCCTCGGCTTTCCCGCCTGCGATCAGAATGCCTATCTGTCGATCATCGGCGGCTATGCCGAAGCGCATGGGCTCGATTTCGACCCCGAGGACGCGCTGCTCTGGGCGCGGCAGCGTGGCGCGCGCTCTGGCCGGATCGCCTGGCATTATGTCACCGAACTGGCGGGCCGCGCGGGCCGCTCGCTCGATTGAGCCGCAGCCATGACGGCGCTGCCGATCCTCTACAGCTTTCGCCGCTGCCCGTTCGCGATGCGCGCGCGCATGGCGCTGCTGGTCAGCGGCCAGACGGTCGAACTGCGCGAGATCGTGCTGCGCGCCAAGCCTCAGGCGATGCTCGACGCCTCGCCCAAGGGCACAGTGCCGGTGCTCGTGCTTTCCGATGGCCGCGTGATCGACCAGAGCCTTGACATCATGCGCTGGGCCCTGGCGCGGCACGATCCCGAAACCTGGCTAAAGGGCGATGACCGGGCGCTGATCGAGACGTTCGATGGTGCGTTCAAGCAGCATCTCGACCGGTACAAATATCCCAATCGGCATGGCAGCGACGCGATCGAGCATCGCACGGCGGGGTTTGAGCATCTCCAAGCGCTCGAACAGCGTCTTGCCGCCAGCGGGTTCCTGTGCGGCCCCGCGCGCACGCTTGCGGATATCGCGCTGTTTCCCTTCATCCGCCAGTTCGCCGCGACCGATCAGGCCTGGTTCGATGCGCAGCCGCTGCCGCATGTGCAGGCCTGGCTGGCCGGGCTGATCGCGTCGGACCTGTTCGTGTCCGCGATGCTGCGCCTGCCTCCGTGGCAGCCGGGCGATGCTCCTACCCTGTTTGCCACCGGTTAACCGGCCTGTGCTAGGCCCTGCCGCCATGCTGACCCGCTTCCTGCCCTATCGCCTGCAAACGCGCCTGGACAACTGGCGTCACGATCGGGCGTGCCGCCCGGTGCTGGAAACCGCGCCGATCCGTCCGGCCCATGACGGGCTGGTGATCTTCTCGATGATGGGGACGGCGGTGCTGCTGCCCTATCTGGTTGCGGTCAAGTCCTTCTGGGGGCATCTGCGCAAGGGACGCATCGTCATCCTGTCCGATGGCACGCTGACCACCGAGGACCGCGCAGTGCTCGCCTGGCATTGCGGCAACCCCGAGATCATCGATATCGCCGATGTCGATCACAACGGCTTTCCGGCGGGCGGCGCGTGGGAGCGGTTCCTGTCGATTCTCGACCGGCGGGCTGACGATTATGTCATCCAGCTTGACAGCGACACGGTGACCCTGGGGCGTCCCGATGTCGTGGCCGATGCCATTGCTGCCAATCGCAGCTTCACCCTGCTTGGCGGTCCCGAGTGGGACATCGGCGTCAGGACCTGCACCGACTATGTCCCGCCCACGCCCGACAATCCGGGCGAGGCACGGCACATCCAGTCGCGGATGGAACGCGCGCTTGCCCAGATCGAAGGGGCCGGGCACCATGGCTATATTCGCGGCTGCGCGGGCTTTGCCGGCTTTGCGCGGGGGGGCAACGGGCGTGAGACTGCACGCTTCTTCCATGACGAGATGGCGCGGCTGCTGGGCCATCAGGCCATGGCCGAATGGGGCAGCGAGCAGGTGACCTCGAGCTTCGTCGTCGCCAACGATCCCGATCCGGTGCTGCTGCCCTACAGTCAGTACGGCAATTACTGGGCCGAGCCTTGGGACGCCGATTGCCGCTTCATGCATTTTGTCGGCGCGCACCGCCATGACGGCACCGCCTATCGCGACGCGACGCGTGCCGCGCTCGCGCAGATGGATCGCTGACGGGACTGGACAGCACGGCCCTGCATCCCGATAGCGGGGCATGGCTTCTGCCCCCGCACCCCTGACCGAACAGCCCCGCGCATCGCTGCTGGCCTTTGTCGCCTGCGCGGGCGGCATGATGTTCTTCGGCGCCATGGACAGCGCGATGAAGGCGGTGACGATCGATATCGGCGTGATCGCGGCCCTGTTCTGGCGCTGCCTGATCGGGTCGGCGCTCGCCGGTGCGTTGTTCCTGATCAAGGGCAACCGGAGGCTGCCGCGCGGTGCGGCGCTGCGACTGCACCTGCTGCGCGGAACGGTGGTGGCAGCGATGGCGGTCCTGTTCTTCTGGGGCCTTGCGCGCACCCCGATGGCCGAAGCGGTGGCGATCACCTTCATCGCGCCGATCATCGCGCTGTTCCTCGCGGCGGTGCTGCTCAAGGAGAAGATCGGGCGCGGCGCGGTGCTGGCTTCGGTCCTGGGCTTTGGCGGAGTGCTGGTGATCGCAGCCGGCCGGCTCGGCTGGCTGGGCGGAGAAGCCGTCGCCGACCAGGGCGAGGCCGGGTGGCAGGGCATCGCGGCGATCATGGCCTCGGCGGTACTCTATGCGTGGAACCTGATCCTGCAGCGCCAGCAGGCACAGATCGCCAGCCCGCAGGAAATCGTGCTGGTACAGAATGTCATCATGGGCTTCTGGTTCGGCCTCGCCATGCCCTTTGCCGGCGCGGCGATGCCGGGCGATGCCGTCATGGCCGCCCCGATCGGCTGGGGGCTGCTCACGCTCGCGGCGATGCTCGCGATCCTGTCGCTCTCGCTGCTCTCCTGGGCCTATGCCCGCGCGGAGGCACAGGCGCTGGTGCCGCTCGAATATTCTATGTTCATCTGGGGCGCGCTGTTCGGCTGGCTGATCTTCGACGAGACGATCGGCTGGACCACGCTGGCGGGCGCGGCGCTGATCGTCACCGGCTGCTGGCAGGTCGCGCGGAGCCAGGCCCGCTGACCCTCCGCTGCAGCCCGAGACAGTTCGCGCTTTCCCCATCGCCCCATTGTGGCTAGGCACGATCGGGGACAATCTTCAAATTCGATAGATGGGATACGGGCGCAAGGCATGACACGGATTTTGCTGGGAGTGGCAGGCATTGCGCTGATCCTGTCGATCGCATTGCTGCTCTCGAACAACCGCCGCGCCATCCGGCTGCGCGTGGTCGGCGCCGCCTTCGCGCTGCAGGCGGGCATCGCGGTGCTGGTGCTCTATGTGCCCGCCGGTCGCACCGCCATCCAGGCGATGTCGCGCGGCGTTTCCAACCTGCTCGGCTATGCGCAGGCGGGCACCAACTTCATCTTCGGCCCGCTCGCCAGCCCGGAAGTCGGCGGCAACAGCTTTGCCATTGCCGCGCTGCCGGTGATCATCTTCTTCTCGGCGCTCGTCTCGATCCTCTATTATCTCGGCATCATGCAGCGCGTGATCCAGTGGGTCGGCGGCGGCATCGAGAAGCTGATCGGCATTTCCAAGGTCGAAAGCCTGTGCGCGGCGGCAAACATCTTTGTCGGGCAGAGCGAATCGCCGCTGGTCATCCGCCCCTATCTTGCCGCGTTGAAGCCTGCGCAGCTGTTCACGGTGATGAGCGTCGGCATGGCGGGCGTTGCCGGCACGATCCTCGCCGCCTATGCCGCGATGGGCATCCGCATCGACTATCTGCTCGCCGCGGCCTTCATGTCCGCGCCGGGCGGCATCCTGATGGCGAAGATCATCATGCCCGATGATCCTGCGGATATCAGCAGCGAGGCGGTGATGCCGCTCGATGTCGAATATGAGGAAGAGCGCCCCGCCAATGTCATCATGGCCGCCGCGATGGGCGCGCAGACCGGCGTGAAGCTCGCGGTTGCCGTGGGCGCGATGGTGTTGGCGTTCGTGGCGCTGGTCGCGCTCGCCAACGGCATTTTCGGCGGTATCGGCGGCTGGTTCGGCCAGCCCGATCTCTCGTTCCAGCAGGTCGTCGGCTATGTCTTCGCACCGATCATGTATCTCATCGGCGTGCCCTGGGACGAGGCGCTGCGCGCGGGCGGGCTGTTCGGCACGAAGATCGTGCTCAACGAATTCGTCGCATTCATCGAACTGAGCAAGCCCGAGGCAGGGCTTTCGGCGCGGACGGTCGCAATCATCACCTTTGCCCTGTGCGGCTTTGCCAATTTCTCGTCGATCGCCATCCAGATGGCGGTGACCGGCGGCCTCGCGCCTAGCCAGCGACCGATGATCGCGCGGCTGGGGCTCAAGGCGCTCGCCGCAGGCAGCCTCGCCAACCTGATGAGCGCGGCGCTCGCCGGGTTGCTGATTACCGTTTGACGCGATGCGCGGCCCGGCGATCCGCGCGGGGCTGCGTTACGGGGCAGAGGCCTTTGCGCTGGGGTTCCTGCTGGGTACGCTCAGGGTTATGCTGGTGGCGCCCGTAACCGGCGCTCTCACCGCCGTGGCGATCGAGCTTCCGGTCATGCTGCTCGTGATGGCCTGGCGCGCGCATCGCATCGTCGCGCGATCGCGAGAGGTGATGTTGGTCGGTGCGCGCGCGATCATGGGCGTGACCGGGTTCACGCTCTTGTTGTTTTGCGAGTTTGTACTGGGCATGGCACTGGGCACATCGCCGCGCCAATGGCTGGCTGATCTTGCCAGCCCGCCGGGGGCAGCGGGACTGGCGGGTCAGATTGTGTTTGGTTGTCTTCCGCTGCTCGTCGGGCGCGCGGCGATCAGGGTTGAGTGAACGACGGCGGGTCCGAGGCATCCATCGAATCGTCGAGCGCGTCGTCCAGCTCGTCTTCGCTGACACTGTCCTTGTCGACATCGGGCTCGGTGGGCTTGTCGTCTTCGCTCCCGGCCTGCGCGCCCAGGCTCGATGTCTTGGCGCCTGCGCGCTGCGCGGTCTCTTCGGTGCAGTCGACGGGTTCGGTCGGCTTGGGGGTCTGGGTCTCGGTCATCGGGGAACTCTCCTTGCTGCCCGGACTACGCCGGGGCGCGCGAGGCGGTTCCCCTCAGGCGACGCCGGCGCGCTTGAGTTCCGGTCCCAGACGTCCGGTCAGCCACAGCGCCCACATGCGGAAATCCGCCGCCAGCGACCAGAGCGGATAGGTAAAGGTGGCCGGCCGGTTGCGCTCGATCCGCCAATGGCTGATCCAGGCGAAGAAATAGCCCGCCACCGGCATCATCGCGAACAGCAGGAGATGGCCGGTGACAAGTGCCGCGAGCGCCAGCAGCACGACCAGCGACGTGCCGACATAATGCCAGGCGCGGGTGAGCGGGCGGCTATGCTCGGACAGGTAATAGGGCCAGAATTCGGCGAAGCTGGTGTAACGCTGCATCTCGATTGTCTCCCGCCGCCATGATAGCCACAGATCATGCCCGCGATCCATACCGAGCTTCTCTTCGTCTACGGCACGCTGCGCCGGGGCAGTGACCATGCCAATGCAGCGCGGCTAGCTGCGGAAAGCGAATGGCTGGGCACAGCCACGCTGGTCGGCACGCTCTTTCGCGTCACCTGGCATCCGGCACTGGTGCTGGAGGGCGACGATGTCGTGACCGGCGACCTGCTGCGCCTGACCGATCCCGCCGCGAGCCTCCCCTGGCTCGACAGTTTCGAAAGCTGCGGCCCCGATGACCCGCCCCCGCACGACTATCGTCGCGAAATCGCGAGCGTCATGACAGCATCCGGCGCGGTGGACGCTATGGTCTATGTCTGGAACCTGCCGACAGGCGGGCTGGAACGGATATCGGACGGCGACTGGCTACGCGCCTGATCACTTGCTGTCGGCAACACCGTCATATTTGAGTTCGAGATAGCGGCCCCGGATCGCGAGCTTGTCGGCATCGCCCTCGGCAATGGTGCGGGTGGCGCTGGCGATCTCGCGTTCGATGACGCCGAGGCCGTGGATGAGTTGCTCGTCGGGCGTGCGCTCGCCGCGCTTTTCCTGGCGCATGCTCGCCGGGATCTTGCGATAGCCGGTGATCAGCTCCGGCAGATGCTCGCCCACCAGCTTTCGGATTTCGCGCGCGGGCTCACTGTTTTCCTCCAGCGTCTGCAATTGCGGCGCAAGCATGTCGAGCTGCACGCCGATCTGGTCGACCAGCGTCACGGCGGGTGCGGGAAGGGCTGGGCGCTGGCTTTCCAGCCAGATTTCGGTCTTCCCGGCGAGCACCTTCAAGGGCTCCTTGGCCAGCCGTTCGGGCGTCGGAACCTTGAGCTTCATGCCGCTGCCCAGCACCACCGTGGCGACCACGGCGGCGAGCACCGTGAGCAGCACGCCATAAAAGCCGATGCCGTCGATGATCGCGCCGACAATGCCCGCTGCGACCAGGATGACGCCGATGCTGATCGCGATCGCGGCGATCTTCTTCCACATATGCTCGCGCTTGAGCGCGCGCGACTTGCTGCCGATCGAAGGGCCCATCTGGACGCGGCGCTTGACCGCAGCGGCATCGGCGATGATCTGGTCGGACTGGCTGGTCAGCGATTTGGACATGGGCAAGCCTGGCTCAAGCCTCCAGCGAGCTCAGCAGCGAGGGGCCGGACGTCGTGCCGCCACCGCCTTGCGAAGCGCCTTCGGCGCGCGCGATATAGCCCTTGGACTTCTCGACTTCCTTGCTCAGCGTGTCGACCGTGGTCTTCATACTGTCCAATGCCTTGACCTTGAACGTGTCGATATTGTCCATCGTGTCATAGATGTTCTGGAAGGCGCGCTGCAGCGTTTCGACCGGGATGGTCGCCGATGCCGCCTGTTCGTGGATTTTGGCGGTCTGGTCCTTGAGCATCGTGCCGGTCGAATCGATGATGTTCGCGGTGGTGGTGTTGAGCGCGGTGATCTGATCGAGCACCAGCTTCTGCCCGACCAGCGCCTGCGCGACGGTGACCGCGGTGCGAAGCGCGGCGACCGTTGTGGTGCTGGCACGATCCACGCCCTTGACCAGTTCGACATTGTTCTTCTTGACGAGATCGAGCGCGAGATAGCCCTGCACCGTCACCGCCATCTGCGTCAGCAGGTCCTGCGTGCGCTGGCGGACATAGAAGAGCGCGGTTTCCTTGATCGCCTTGGCCTTGGCGGGATCGGTCATCTCGAGCTCGGCAGCCTTCGCCTCGAGCCGCGCGTCGAGCGTCTTCGACACATGGATCATCTGCTCGAGCTTGCCCATCGCGGCCCAAAGGTTCTGCCGCTCCACATCGATCGCGGCGTTGTCCATCAGCAACTCGTCCTTGCCGCTCTGCAGACTGGCGAGGATCGACTGGATATGCCCCTGGCTTGACTTGTAGCTGTCGAAATAGTCGCGCATCTTGTTGCCGAAGGGGATGATGCCGAAGATCTTCTTGCGGGTGAACAGGTCGCCCTTCTTGCCGGGGTCGAGATCCTCGACCGTGCGGCGCAGCTGCGCCAGGTTCGCGCCGACCGAATTGTCATTGTCCATCGCGCGCACGGGGCGGTCGAGAAAGCGGTTCGACTGGCCCGCCGCATCGGCGATTTCCTTGCGGCCCATATTGGTGATCTGGTCGACGCGCTTGCCGAATTCGGGCGAGTTGACATCCTGCGCGACGAGATCGCTGATGAAGCCGTCGACCTTCTCATCGAGCTTCGAGCGCACCTCTTCGGACACCGGAACGAGCCCCGTCGCCTCGGCTGCGGTGACGATCGGCACCGGCTCGGGTGCCTCCAGCGTCAGTTTCTTGTCCGCAATCGCAGTTTGCGTTGCCATGGCTTTTCCAGCTCCCGTTTCGGCCCGACCCTCAAAATGAGGCGACTTGCCCCCAAGGGCAAGTGATAAGTGTTACTGTGTTAAGATAACAATACAGCCGCAAAGCGCAAGGCTTTTGCGCGCCATAGGCGTCTGTTCCTCCGCAAAAGCCTTGCGCCTCGATTGATAACAGTTGATAACGTCGGCAGGAGGACCCGATGATAAGTGCCGATTTGGGACAGACGCTCGAAAGCTTCGTCGCCTCGCTCGTGGAATCGGGCCGTTACAACTCCAAGAGCGAAGTGCTGCGCGAAGGCGTCCGCCTGATCCAGGAGCGCGAAGCTCGGTTGGCGGCGCTAGATATCGCGATCGCCCAAGGGCTGGACGATGCAAATGCCGGTCGCCTCATACTTGCCGATGAGGTGTTCGCCCGGCTTGAAGCGCGCTACCGGCCCAAGGATGTCGCCGCCGAATGAGGGTGCTGCTGACCGCTGCAGCGGAGCGCGATCTGGAGGCCATCGCAGATTATATCGCCGCTGACAGCCCTGCCCATGCCCTGGCCTTTGTCCGTATCTTGCGCGAGAAATGCGTGGAACTTGCCGACTTCCCGCGTCGCTTCCCCATAGTCCCGCGCTATGCCGATCGCGAGATTCGGCGTCGGGTGCATGGCAATTACCTGATCCTGTATCGCATCGAGGGCAAAGTCGTCATAGTCCTGCGCGTCATGTCGGGCGCGCAGGACTATGAGGGGCAATTGGGATCAGACGCCGATATCCCATAATGCGACACATGCGCCTGTCACGAGCGCGAAGATCAGCAGCAGCACGGCAATCTCGACCGGGCGGAGGCTCAGCTTGCGCGCATGTTCCTGTTCGAACGCGGCGATGTGGTAGCGGATCGTCTCGTCGCTCTTGAGCAGGCCGATGTCGAGCACCGGGGCGGTGCGCAGATAGCGGACGAGCTCCTCGCGCTCGGTGCTGGTGATCTCGGGATAGCGCGCGAACAGCTTTTTCATCTGCTTGCGGCGGTCGTCTTGATAAGTCAGCAGGTCCTCGACGGCCTGCCCTTCATGAAAATGGGGCATGATGGGGTTCTCTCCGTTCAGAAGTCGAAAGGTCGGTGGCTTGCGGCGGGGAACGCACGCCATGATGCAGGGGGCACATCCCGACGGACACGCGTCAGCAACGGCAGATCAGGCTCTGCAGTAAGATGTGCCGATATCGGGGCGGGCGCGGATCAGGCCGTCAGCGGCGGGGCGCGCGGCGCAAGGTCGGGACGCGCAGAAGCGGGGTGGTCTGCCCAAAGACGGGCGATGCTCGGGCGGGATAAGATCGGCTCGCCGAGCGCCGCCAAGGCGACTTCTGCCGGGCTGAACCAGGAATAGAGCATGACGGCATCACTGCCATCGCCTGCCGGCAGGCGCAGGCGGTCGTCGACCGGCTCGGCCACCGCAATCGCCTCGCCCTCCTGCCGGCTGAGCGCGACCTGCGTGGTGGCGGGGTTGAACGCGGAGCCGACCTGCTGGCTCGCGGGCATCGACCCGGGCAGCAGCGCGCTCGCCAGCGCGATGAACAGCGCGATGATGATCCCGCTCACCCATGCCGGACGCGCGCCGACGGTCGAAACGGCAGCATAGGCGTCAGGACCGGGAAGGGACGCAGCGGCGCTCATGGACCGGATATAGGGATCAGGGGCCGCAGGGTAAACCCGCAAGGCCCCGTGAAGGCCGGTCAGGCCGCCAGTTCGTAAGGCTGGATCTCGCCCGACAGATACAGGTTGCGTGCCTTGGCGCGGCTCAATTTGCCCGACGAGGTGCGCGGCAGCGTGCGCGGCGGCACCAGTTCGATCACGCAGTTCATGCCGGTGAGCGAGCGGACCTTCTCGCGGATTTCGTCGCGCAGGCGGCGGCGTTCGGCCTCGTCGGTGGTGCGGCACTGGACCAGCACGGCGGGGGCCTCTTCACCGGCGGGGGTGGTGATCGAGAAGGCGGCAATGTCGCCGGACTTGAAACCGGGCAGCTGTTCGACTGCCCATTCTATATCCTGCGGCCAGTGGTTCTTGCCGTTGATGATGATCATGTCCTTGGCGCGGCCGACGATATAGAGATAGCCATCGACCATATAACCCATGTCGCCGGTATCGAGCCAGCCATCGACCAGGCACGCCTCGGTCGCTTCGGGATCGCGGAAATAGCTGTGCATGATCGACGGGCCTGCGGTCCAGACCTTGCCGATCTCGCGGTCGGGCAGAACCGTGCCGTCGGCGTCGCGGATCTCGATGCTCATGTCACGGCAGGCCTTGCCGCAATTGACGATCGAGCGGTAGCGCTTGGGCTTGGACGGATCGACCGGCGCGCCCGACAGGCGCTGTTCCTCGACCAGATCGACGACAATGCCCTCGCCCGGCGGCATCAGCGTGACGGCGAGCGTCGCTTCGGCGAGGCCATAGCTGGGCAGGAAGGCGCTCGCCTTGAAGCCCGCCGGTGCGAACGCATTCACAAAGGCCTGCATCACGTCAGGGCGAATCATGTCCGCGCCATTGCCCGCGAGCCGCCAGCGCGACAGGTCGAAGCGTTCCTCGACGCGCGACTGGCTGCCGATGCGGCGCGCGCAGATGTCATAGCCGAAGGTCGGCGAATAGCTGCACGAGGTGCCGGGATTGCGGCTGATCAGGTCAAGCCAGGCGAGCGGACGCCGCGCGAAATCCTCGGTCTTGAGATAATCGGTCGACACCTGATTCGCGACCATCGACAGCATGCAGCCGACCAGGCCCATGTCGTGATACCAGGGCAGCCACGAGATGCAGCGGTCGGTCTCGCACACATGCATCCCATGCGAATGCGCGGCGAGATTGCTCAGCAGCGCGGCGTGCGTGACCGCGACGCCATGCGGGAAGCGGGTCGATCCGCTCGAATATTGCAGATAGCAGATATCCTCGGGGCTCGCAGCGGGCAGCTCGGCTTCGGGTGCAGCTTCGGCAGCGAAGCTCTCCCAATCGATCCCCTCGACGCCGCAACGCTTGGCCGCCTCGCCGCCCATTTCGGCGAGTTCTGCGGGGTAGAACAGGAATTTGGGGTCGCTCGAGCGCAGCTGGACGCTCAATTGCTCGACATAGCTTTCCTTGCCGCCGAAGCTGGTGGGCAGGGGAAGCGGCACAGGCCAGGCCCCGGCATAGACCGCGCCGAAGAACAGCGAGGCGAATTCCGCGCCGGTTTCGGCGACGATGGCGATCCGGTCCTCGGGCTTGACGCCGCGCGCGATCAGCCGCCGGGCATGCTCGAGCGCATCGCTGCGCAGCTCGCTATAGGGATAAGGGCGCACCAATGTGCCGCGCGGATCGTGGAAGTTGAACCCGCGCACGCCCTGTGCCGCGTAGTCGAGTGCATCGCCCAGCGTCGCGAAATCGGCGAACCGGCGCGGCAGCGCATCGGCGGTGGGAGTCGGCTGCAATTGCGTCATGCGTATTAACCCGTTGCTTTCCTTTGCGCGCGCCGGTGGCCCGGTCTGTCACGCCCACATGGACAAGACCCGCTAGCGTCTGCCCATGCCGTCATGGCCCAGAGATGAATGGTTCGGGCAGCGCCCGCTTCATCCCAGAATGCCCCATCTCGCCTCTAGCCGATGACAAGCGTTCTAAATTCGACCCGACTGTGGCACAAAAATGGCGCATGACCGCTCCCGATGATCGACGCAAGCGTGAAAAGCGCCCGCCAAAGCCGCTCGACGAGCGCGCGCTGAAGGATCTGGCGCTGCATTATCTCGGACGGTTTGCGACGACGCGCGCGCGCCTGATCCAGTACATGCAGCGCAAGGTGCGCGAGCGTGGATGGGCGGAAGAGCGCGCGCCCGATTACGACCAGCTCGCCGATCGCTGCGTGGAGCTGGGCTATGTCGATGATGCTGCGTTCGCCGCGATGAAGGGCGGCGCGCTGCTCAGGCGAGGCTATGGCGCCCGCCGGGTCGAGCAGGCGCTGGTCGCAGCGGGCGTCGGCGAGGCCGAGCGCGGCGAGGTTCGCGAGACCGCGAGCGATCAGGCGCTGAACGCCGCGATGGCCTTTGCCCGGCGCAAGCGCATCGGCCCGTTCGCGCCCGCCCCCGCCGATCCCGACCGGCGGCGCAAGCAATTGCAGGCCTTTATCCGCGCAGGCCATGATTTTGCTCTCGCCCGGGCTCTTGTTTTCGCCGATAGCATGGAGGAGATAGCGGGGCTGGACGAGCAATTCGGGAGAGACCAATGGTGAAGAGATTCTGCGGGGCGATGCTGGCGACGCTGGCCTTGGTGGCGTGCAATGCCTCTGCCCAAAGCGATGCCGTGGCGCAGCGTCCGGCAGCGGCAACCCCTGCCGTTTCGCCCGCTGGGCTCGATCTGGTGCCGCTGACGATCAGGAGCGGCGCCAAGACGCACAAGTTCACCGTCGAGATGGCGCGCAGCTCGCAGGAACAGGCGCAGGGGCTGATGTTCCGCACCGAGCTGGCCCCCGATGCCGGCATGCTCTTTCCCTTCCCGACGCCGAAGCCCGCGAGCTTCTGGATGAAGAACACGGTCATCTCGCTCGACCTGCTGTTCATCCGCACCGATGGCACCGTCGAGAGCATCGCCGCCAATGCGGTGCCCTATTCGCTCGACCCGATCAGTTCGGGCGAACCGGTCGCTGCAGTGCTCGAGATCGCTGCTGGCCGTGCGGCCGAACTCGGAATCAAGCCGGGCGACACCGTCACCTGGCGCGACAAGCGTTGAGGCACTGGTGGCAGCAGCGCGCAAACGCGGCATGATCGCTCGCCTGATCGCACTGGTTTTCAAGCTGGTCTTCGGCTTTGTGGCGCTATCGCTGCTGATGGTCGTTATCTATCGCTTCGTGCCACCGCCGACGACGATCACGATGCTGAGCGATGCCAATGGCGCGACGCGCGACTGGACGCCGCTCGACCGGATCGACCGCAACATGGTCTCCGCCGCCATAGCCGCGGAGGACGGCAAGTTCTGCACGCATAACGGCTTCGATACCGAGGCGATCGAGCAGGCGATGCGGCGCAACATGGAAGGAGGGCGCATCCGCGGCGGATCGACGATCAGCCAGCAGACCGCGAAGAACGTGTTCCTCTGGCAGAATGGCGGCTTTTTCCGAAAAGGTCTGGAAGCCTGGTTCACCGTGCTGATCGAGGGCATCTGGGGCAAGCGCCGGATCATGGAAGTGTACTTGAACGTCGCCGAGACCGGCATCGGCACCTATGGCGTCGAGGCAGGATCGCAGCGCTATTTCGGCAAGGGCGCAAGTTCGCTCACCCGCGACCAGGCCGCGCGCATGGCCGCCGCGCTGCCGTTGCCCAAGAAGCGCTCGGTCAAGAACCCCAGCGGCTTCGTGCGCCGTTATGGCAACAGCATCGCCCGCCGCATCCGCATCGTCCAGCGCGATGGGTTGGATAGCTGCGCGCGGCCTTGAGGAGATTTGCGGTTAGCGCTGCAGGGGCTTTAAGCTGCTCCCACCTCCGCTCATCCTGAGCAGCGGGCTTCAGCCCGCGTCGTCGAAGGACCCGCGCCCACAACGGCCGTATCGCGGGGCCTTCGACAAGCTCAGGCTGAGCGGAGGTGGGTACATGAGTCAAACCAATCCCCATGATCCCGCAAGCCACCCCTCACCGCACCTGCCGTTTCTCCAGCTTTCGCGCCAATGTCCGCCGGTGCATCCCCAGCCGCCGCGCGGTTTCGGAGACGTTGAAGCCGGTATCGACCAGCGTCTGGTGGATATGCTCCCATTCCACGGTCTTGATCGACGATTGACGGGTATCCACGGCGGTATCGGCATCGCCCTCGGTGCGGGCGAAGGCGGCCTCGATATCGTCGGTGTTCGACGGCTTGGCAAGATAATGGTCCGCGCCGAGCTTGATCGCCTCGACGGCGGTGGCGATGCTGGCAAAGCCGGTGAGCACGACGATCTTCGCGTCCGGAGCGGCGGCGCGGACGGCCTGGACGCAGGTGAGGCCGGAGACCGAGCCTGCGAGCTTCAGGTCGATCACCGCATGAGACGGCACCAGGCCGCTGTCGAGCAGCGCGACCAGCCCGTCATGGCCCGAGGCGCTTTCGACCGCATAGCCGCGCCGCTCGAACGATCGCCTGAGGGTGCGCGCAAAGGTTTCGTCATCTTCGACGATCAGCAACTGACGGGTCTCGGTCATGTCCGCGCTCCTGCCGGATAGGCGATGGCTTCCAGTGGCAACCATATGGTAACTTCGGCGCCGCCCTGCTCGCGATTGCCCGCACGCACCTCTCCGCCCAGCTTGCGCATCACGTTGACGAGCAGGAACAGCCCCAGGCCGCCGCCGGGCTTGCCCTTGGTCGACCGGTACGGCTTGCCCAGGCCATCGAGAATCTCCTGCGCAAAGCCCGGGCCCTTGTCGGTCACGGTCAGTTCGAGCGCCTCGCCCTGGCGCACGGCGCGGATGCCGACCCATTGCGGCGAGACCTCGACCGCATTGTCGATGACATTGCCGATGACCTGACGCAGCGCAGGGTCCGAGACGATGGCGACATCGGTGCCGAACCGGTCGTGATATTCGAGCGCATCGAGCCCGCGCGTCACGCGCCATTCGTCGACGATGTCGCGCAGGAAGGCGCGCACCGTGGTGCGTTCGGTCGCCTCGCCGCGCGCCTCGCCGGCGGACATCAGGATGCCGCTGACGATCGTCTTGCAGCGCTGTACCGCATTTTCCATGTCGTCGAGATCGGCGGACAGGTCCGCGACCGCGTTCAGTTCGGGCATCGCGCGAAAGTCGTTGACGAGCACCGAGAGCGTCGCAAGCGGGGTGCCCAGCTCATGCGCCGCGCCCGAGGCGAGCAGGCCCATGCGCACGATATGGTCCTCTTCGGCTGCGCGCTGGCGGATCGCGGCGAGCGCGGCGTCGCGTTCGCGCAGGTTGCGCGCGATGCGGGTGACGAAGGCGACCAGCAGCACCGCGATCAGCCCGAAACAGACGAAGCTGCCCTGCAGATACAGGCTGAATTCCTCGTCCTGCAGCTCGGGCGGCAGGGCGAGCGGGACGGGATCGATCGCCAGCACCGCCAGTGCGCCTAAGGATGCCGCGACCATCGCCCAGGATGCTGCGGGGCGCAGCACCATCGCGCCGATCACCACCTGCAGCAGGAACAGGGCGGCGAACGGGTTGGCGAGCCCGCCGGTGAAATGCAGCTGCCAGGTGAGCGCCGCGATATCGAACATCAGCGCGGTGAACAGCGCATATTCGAGCCCCGCATCGAACCGGTGCAGCATGTAGAGCGTGACGATGTTGATGAACACGAGCAGGCTGATCGCGGCGAGCAGCGGGGCGAGCGGCAGCGCGATGCCCATCGGCCCGTGCACGATGAGGATGGTCAGCAGCTGGCCCCCGACCGCGAGCCAGCGCAGCTGAATGAGCAGCGCCATGTTGCGCCGCACGGCATCGGTAATCTGGGGGGCGGGCGTGGCGATCATCGCCGCTGCCATACCAGCTTTGCGCCGAACAGGCACCCGAGCGCGAGCAATGCCCATGTCAGCGCGTAGACCGCGTGATTGTCGCTGAAGCGGATGACGGTCAGGCCGCCGACCGGATAGCCGCCCGGATTGGGCGCGGCATCGGCGTCGATGAAATAGGGTGCGGTGCGTTGCAGGTCGCGTGCGCGGGCGATCGCGGCGATATCGCGCGAAAACCAGCGATCGGCATTGGCATCGTTGGAGCGCAGGAAGCCGCCGCCCGGTTCGGTGATCCGCAGCAGCCCGGTGACGCGCACCATTCCCGCCGGATTGCCCGCCGCGCGCGTAGCCGGGTCGCGCCGGTCAGGAGGTACGAAGCCGCGATTGACCAGCACGGTGAAGCGCTCGCCCACCAGCGGCGTCAGCACCCAGTATCCGCCGCCGCGCGCGGTCACCGCCTGGACCAGCGTTTCGCGATCATGCGCAAAGCGCCCCGCAAAGGTGACCCGCCGATAGGCGTCGCGCTCTTGGCGGATACGCGGCCATTGGTCCGGTCCCGGCGCGGCGACCGGCGCGGCGGTGCTGCGGCTGTCGACCGCCTCGATCAGCGCATGCTTCCAGGCGCGGCGCTGCACCTGCCAGGCGGCAAGCCCGAAGCCCGCCAGCGCCAGGGCAAGCAGCGAGACGACCAGCACGACCCGCGCGGCTGGCCGGGACTGGGTCACGGGATCTGGCTCATCTCTTCATGCGCCTGCGGCATCATGTTGGTGTTGAGATTGCTCATCACCCAGAGTGATCCCGACAGCATGATGCCGACGACGATGATGGTGAAGATCAGCGAGGTGATCGACCAGCCGCCCTCGGCCTTGGGGCTCATGTGCAGGAAATAGACCATATGGACGACGATCTGGACGACGGCAAAACCGAGGATCGTCACCGCCGTCACCGCAGGCGACAATGCGCCGGTCATCACCAGAGCGAACGGGATCGCGGTCAGGATGACCGAAGCCAAGAAGCCGATCGTGTAGTCGCGGTACGAGGCATGCGGGATCTCGATGCCGTGCGCATCGTGCTCGGCCTGTTCGGCATGGGTGGTGGCAGCGCTCATCACAGCATTCCCATCAGATAGACAAAGGTGAACACGCCGATCCAGATCACGTCGAGAAAGTGCCAGAACAGGCTGAGACACGCAACGCGGCGCTGGTTGGCGGGGTTGAGGCCATGGCGGCCGAGCTGGACGATCAATGTCACCAGCCACACCAGGCCGAAGGTGACGTGCAGCCCGTGCGTGCCGACCAGGGTGAAGAAGGCCGAGAGGAACGCGCTGCGCTGCGGCGTCGCGCCGATATGGATGAGGTGCGAGAATTCGTACAGCTCGATCGCGAGGAACGCCGCGCCGAACAGTCCGGTGACCGCGAGCCACATCTGCACATGGCGCAGGTTCCTGTTCTGCATCGCGATCATCGCCAGACCATAGGTCAGCGACGAGAACAGCAGCATCGCGGTGTTGAGCGCGATGAGGTTGAGGTCGAACAGGTCCTTCGGCCCCGGCCCGGCGGCGAAATTGCCGCCGAGCACCGCGTAGCAGGCAAACAGGATCGCGAAGATGAGGCAGTCGCTCATCAGATAGATCCAGAAACCCAGCAGCGTGCTGTGGCCCTCGGGATGCGGATGCTCGTCGATCTCGTAATAGACCGGCTTGTCGTTGCCGGCGGGCAGGGTGATGCTGCTCATGGGCTCAGGCTCCTGCCGCTTGCAACTGGGTGAGGCGCGCCTTTTCGGTCGCCGCCACCTGCGACGCCGGGATGTGGAAGTCGCGCTTGTAGTTGAACGTGTGCGCGATCGCCGCGCCGATCAGCGCAACCATGCCAAGGCCCGCGAGCCACCAGATATGCCAGACCAGCGCGAAACCGGCGACGGTGCTGATGCCCGCCAGGATGACGCCGGCGCCGGTATTGCTCGGCATATGGATGTCCTTGTAGCCCTCGGCCGGATGCTCGACGCCCGCCGCCTTCATGTCGTACCAGGCATCGAGCGCGTGGATGCGCGGGGTGAAGGCGAAATTGTAATCGGGCGGCGGCGAGCTGGTCGCCCATTCGAGCGTGCGGCCGTTCCACGGATCGCCCGTCGTTTCGGCCAGCGCCTCGCGCTTCCAGATGCTGACTGCGAACTGGATGAGCATCGCGGCAATCCCGGCGGCGATCATGAACGCGCCCACAGCGGCGATGGCGAACCAGATCTGCAAGCTCGGATCGTCGAACACCCGCATCCGGCGCGTCACGCCCATCAGGCCGAGCACGTAGAGCGGCGCGAACGCAACCCAGAAGCCGGGGACCCAGCACCAGAAGCTGACCTTGCCCCAGAACTTGTCGAGCTTGAAGCCGAACGCCTTGGGCCACCAGTAGTTGATCGCCGCGAAGATGCCGAACAGCACGCCGCCGATGATCACGTTATGGAAATGCGCGATCAGGAAGAGCGAGTTGTGCAGCACGAAGTCCGCAGGCGGCACTGCGAGCAGCACGCCGGTCATCCCGCCGATGGTGAAGGTGAGCATGAACGCCACCGTCCACATCATCGGCAATTCGTAGCGGATGCGCCCGCGATACATGGTGAACAGCCAGTTGAACAGCTTGGCCCCGGTGGGGATCGAGATCACCATCGTGGTGATGCCGAAGAAGCTGTTGACGCTCGCGCCCGATCCCATGGTGAAGAAATGGTGCAGCCACACGACGTAGGACAGGATGGTGATCACCACCGTTGCATAGACCATCGAGGTATAGCCGAAGAGCTTCTTGCCCGAGAAGGTCGAGGTGACCTCGCTGAACACGCCGAACAGCGGCAGGATAAGGATGTACACCTCCGGATGGCCCCAGATCCAGATGAGGTTGACGTACATCATCGACGACCCGCCAAAGTCGTTGGTGAAGAAATTGGTGCCGACATAGCGGTCGAGCGTCAGCAGCGCGAGCACCGCGGTGAGCACTGGGAAGGATGCGACGATCAGGATGTTGGCGCACAGCGAGGTCCAGGTGAATACCGGCATCTTCATCAGGCCCATGCCTGGCGCGCGCATCTTGAGGATGGTGACGATCAGGTTGATGCCCGACAATGTCGTGCCGACCCCGGCGATCTGCAGCGCCCAGATATAATAATCCACCCCGACGCTGGGGCTGTAGGCGATGCCCGAAAGCGGTGGATAGGCGAGCCATCCGGTCGCGGCGAACTCACCGATGAACAGCGATGCCATGGTCAGCACCGCGCCCGATGTGGTCATCCAGAAGCTGAAATTGTTGAGGAAGGGGAAGGACACGTCGCGCGCGCCGATCTGCAGCGGCACGACATAGTTCATCAGGCCGGTGATGAACGGCATCGCGACGAAGAAGATCATGATCACGCCATGCGCGGTGAAGATCTGGTCGTAATGGTGCGAGTTGAGGTAACCCTCGGACCCGCCGAACGCCATCACCTGCTGCAAGCGCATCATGATCGCATCGGCAAAGCCGCGCAGGAACATGACGAGGCCGAGGATCATGTACATGATCCCGATCTTCTTGTGGTCGACGGTGGTGAACCACTCCTTCCACAGATAGCCCCACAATTTGTAGCGCGTCACCAGCGCGAGCAGGCTCACGCCGCCGATGATGACGACGACCATGGTGCTGAGCACGATCGGGTCGTGCGGCAGCGAGTTCCAGCCGAGCTTGCCCAGCAGGAACGTCGGTTCGGCGGCAGAGGTGGAGGGAACGGCGTCGGTGCTCATGATACGGGGTCCGTGGTGCCTGCCTGAGTCAGCTCAGGCGACTTGGTGAGTTCAGGCGACTGGGAAGAGGTTTCGCGCTTGCGGAACAGCGGTCCGCCGGGGCGCTTGAGGCCTGCGCCGGTCAGCGTGGAAAGATCGATCACGCGATCTTCCATCCGCGTCAGGCTGGCGCTCAGCAGTTCGGGATTGGTGCAGTTCTCGGCAATATAGCGGTCGCTGGCGGTGTCGCCGGTGCCGCGCGCGGCGTGCTTGTCATAGGAAAGCTGGCGCACATTGTGCAGGCCGGCCAGACCCATGCCGCCGCGCGCGTCGATCGCCATCATGTCGTGCATGCACATCTTGCCCGGCTCGGCGCACATGTTGACGATGCGGTCGAACAGGTCGCGCTCGACGCTGGCATAATGGCGCACCGGTTCCTTCTCGCTCGGGCGTTCGAGCTTGAGATAGGTGGCACGGTCGAGCGTCTGGCCTTCGGCACGCGCCTTGACCACCCATTGGTCAAAGCCCTTTTGCGTCATGCTGCGCGCGGCGAAGCGCATGTTTGAAAAGCCTGCGCCCGAATAATTGGCGGAGAAGCCCTCGTAATTGCCGGTCTCGTTGAACACCGCGTGCAGCTTGGTTTCCATGCCGGGCATCGCATAGATCTGTCCGGCCATGGCGGGGACATAGAAGCTGTTCATCACCGACGACGAGGAGATGCGGAACTTGAGCGGACGGCCTTCGGGCACCGCGAGCTCGTTCACCGTGGCGATGCCCTGTTCGGGATAGATGAACAGCCACTTCCAGTTGAGCGCGACCGCCTGCACCTCGAGCGGCTTGTCCTTTTCGGTCACCGCCTGTCCGGGCGCGGTGCGGGCGAGCGGGCGATAGGGGTCGAGCAGATGCGTGCCGACCCAGGTCACCGCGCCCAGGCAGATGATGATCAGCAGCGGAATCGCCCAGATGGCGAGCTCGAGCTGAGTCGAATGGTCCCAATCGGGCTTGTAGGTCGCGGTTTCGTTCGCGGCGCGGTATTTCCAGGCGAAATATCCGGTCAGCGCCATGACGGGTACGATGATGATCAGCATCAGTAGCGTCGAGATGACGACGAGATTGCCCTGCTGCTGCGCGACATCGCCCGCCGGATCGAGCACGACCATGTTGCAACCGCCCAGCAGCGGCAGGAGGCAGAAAGCGGCGAGCGCCGCCGGGAGTCGGAGTCGTGTCATGGTCCCAAGCATGACCGCCCAATTAGACCCATGATCCACGCGCGCACATAGGACATTTTGTCCAAGTGCATTGATCTGGATCAAAATTGCATAAGGCACGTGTAGAAATTTATCCGCCCCCGAATCCAAGGAACTGCCCATGGTGGCCAACACCGTCCCCACGACCGAGGCCGAACGCGATGCGCGCGCGGTCAATGACGACGGCCATACGGTCGGGCCGGGCGAGATCGCCATTGGCGTGGTCATCGGCCGCACGTCGGAGTTTTTCGACTTTTTCGTCTACGCCATCGCCTCGGTGCTGGTCTTCCCCAAGCTGGTCTTCCCCTATCTCGATCCGCTCGAAGGCACATTGTGGTCGTTCGCGATCTTCGCGCTCGCCTTTGTCGCGCGGCCTGCGGGAACGCTGATCTTCACTGCGGTCGACCGCGCCTATGGCCGCGGGGCCAAGCTGACGATCGCGCTGTTCCTGCTCGGCGGATCGACCGCTGCCATCGCCTTCCTCCCCGGCCATGCCACGATCGGCATAGGATCGGCGCTGCTGCTCGCGCTGTTCCGCATGGGCCAGGGCGTGGCGCTGGGCGGCTCGTGGGATGGCCTCGCCTCGCTGCTTGCGCTCAATGCACCCAGGGACAAGCGCGGCTGGTATGCAATGATCCCGCAGCTGGGCGCGCCTTTCGGGCTGATCGTCGCCAGCCTGCTGTTCGCGTTCCTCATCGCCGCGCTGCCGGCGGAAGATTTCCTCGCCTGGGGCTGGCGCTATCCGTTCTTCGTGGCGTTCGCGATCAACGTCGTCGCGCTGTTCGCGCGGCTGCGCATCGTGGTGACACCCGAATATACCGAGCTTTTCGAAAGCCAGACGCTGCAGCCCGAACCTGTGCTGTCCACCGTGCGCAGCGAGTGGAAGATCATCGTGCTGGGCGCGTTCGCTCCGCTCGCCAGCTTTGCCATGTTCCATATGGTGACGGTCTATCCCTTGAGCTGGGTGTTCCTGTTCACCGAGGAATCGCCGGTGCGCTTCCTGCTGATCGAGGCCTTTGCCGCCGCGCTCGGCGTGCTGGCGATCCTAGCTTCGGGCAGGCTCGCCGATGCCTATGGCCGCCGCACCCTGCTCGCCGCTACAGCCGTCGCGATCGCGGCGTTCAGCGGCTTTGCCCCGCAGCTGCTCGATGCCGGTGGCGCGGGCGAGGCGGCGTTCATGTTCGGCGGGTTCATCCTGCTCGGCCTCGCCTTCGGCCAGTCCTCGGGGGCGCTCTCCTCGTTCTTCCCCCTGAAGCACCGCTATACCGGCTCGGCGCTCACCGCAGACCTCGCCTGGCTGTTCGGCGCGGGCTTCGCGCCGATGGTCGCATTGTGGCTCTCGGCCAATTACGGGCTGCTCGCCGCCGGGGGCTATCTGCTCTCGGGCGCGCTGGCGACGCTGACCGCCTTGTGGTTCAACCGCGAACTCGGCCAGCAGCAATAAGCGGCAGGGGGCAGCCATGTTCGTTCCGTTCGATCCCGATTGGCCGCCCTTCGATCCGCCACGGCGGGAACCGCCAAGGCCACCGCGCCGCATCAGCGCCGCACAGGAAAAGCGGCTTATGCAGGCGATCGGCCTCAACCTTTTGCTAGCAGTGATCGCCCCCATTGGCGGCGCGACGGTGATCGGCGCGCTGCTCGGCTGGTGGGGCTAGCGGCGCAGCGCCTTGACGTTCACGAGAACGAAAAAGGGGGAGCAGCGCGCTGCTCCCCCTTTTGTTGCTGTCGTGCCTTGGCCGCCGATCAGAAGCGCGTGCCGACCTCGATGCCGAAGATGCGCGGCTCGTTCACATAGGCGGTCAGGTTGTTGAAATCGATGCCGCCGGTGGCCGAGACATTGTTGGTGATGTTGCGCGCAAAGGCCGCGACATCGAACTTGCCGTCGCCGGTGCGATAGCCGAAGCGCAGGCCGCCCTCGATCAGGCTGTCGTCGCTGAACTCGACCGAATTGTAGAGGAAGAACTGGATGCGCGAGCGATAATACCAGTCGGTGAAGACATAGAGCTCGCCATTGCCGACCGGGTGCGCGTAACCGGCGGTCCAGTTGACCGACCATTTCGGCGATTGCGGCAGGCGGTTGCCGTCGATCGAGAAGATGCCCGGACGGCCTGTGATCGGAGCGTTGAGCACGGTGCACGGCGCGCCGCATCCGGCAACGCCCAGACCCGGTGACTTGATCTCGTTCTCGTTGAAGCCGATACCGATGCTGAGATCGAGGCCATCGGTCGGGCGAGCGGCCAGCTCGGCCTCGAAACCATAGCCTTCGACATCATCGGCATTGAGCAGCGCGGTGACATTGCCGCCGCCGCCGACCGCCGTCAGCTGCAGGTCCTCGGTGTTGAAATAATAGCCGGTCAGGTTGAAGCGCGCTGCGCCATCGAACAGCACGGTCTTGATGCCGGTCTCGTACGACATGGTGCGTTCGGCATCGGCGACCGAGAGCGCGCGACCGAAGGCCAGGCGGCCCTGGATCGACGGCGCGCGATAGCCGCGCGCGGCGCGAGCGAAGATGTTGACCGCGTCGCTCACCGGATAGACCGCGCTCAGATCCCAGGTCAGCAGGTTCGCCTTGGCCTCGGTGCGCAACGTGCCGACCGGCCCGCCAAAGCCCAGGAAACCGGGGCGCGTGTCGATCGGGCGCGCGGCGGCAAAGTCGCGGTCGTCGTCATTATAGCGTGCGCCCGCCTGCAGGATCAGGCCATTGTCGAACGTGTAGCTCAAGGTCCCGAAAAGGCCGAACGCATTGGTCACCTGGCGCTGCACCGCGACAGCAGCTGCGACGGTATCGGCCGGCGCGCCATAATCGAGCGTGGTGATGTTGAGCCGCTCGTTGAAGAAGAAGCCGCCGATCTGATAGCCAAGGCCGGTCTGGTTGTTCGAGGCGAGGCGGACCTCCTGCGTATACTGGTCGAGGCTGGGCACGTCGTCACGGGTCTGGGCCGAGAACGGGATGAAGCCGGGGCCCTGGCTGGGCGCGAAGGCATTGCCGAAGCCGCCGTCGATATCGCCGCGGCTCTTGAGATTGCCGTTCCAGTAGGAGGTGACCGAGGTCAGCGTCGCCGGTCCGAAATCATAATCGACGGTCAGGCCGACATTATAGGTGTTGAGCTCCTGGAAGTTGATCCCGTCCGAACGGATCTGGTCGCGTCGGAACTCGGTGCCGGGCCCGCCCAGGCCGATCAGCTCGTTGCTGCCGCGCTGGAACACGTTGGCGCGGAACAGGATGGCAGAGCCATCGAGCACGCGGATCTGGCCGGTCAGCCGCGCGGTGAGCGGGCCGTCCTCGTACTGCAGCTGCAGGCGACCGGCAAAATCGTCATAGCCGCCCAGGTCATCGCCTGCGCCATTGTCGATATTGTCGACCCAGTGGTCGCGGTGCTGATAAAAGCCCGAGGCGCGGAATGAGAAACCATTGCCCAGGTTCGCGCCGACCGCGCCCTCGAGCTGGATGGTGTTGAACCGCGCCCAGCTCGCCTTGGCATAGCCACCATCGGTGCCGGGTTTGACGGTGTCGAACTTGACGATGCCCGCGGGCGTGTTGCGGCCGAACAGCGTGCCCTGCGGCCCGCGCAGCACCTCGATCCGGTCGAGATCGAAGATCGGGAAGCCCTTGAGGATCGGGTTTTCCAGCACGACATCGTCATAGACCAGGCTGACCGGCTGCGAGGCGTTGAGATCGAAATCGGTATTGCCGAGACCCCGAATGTAGAAGCGCGGGAAGCTGCGACCGAACGAGCTTTCGATATTGAGATTGGGCACGCGTCCGGCGAGGCCGCGAATGTCGCCGCCGCCCGCCTGGACCGCCGCCAGCGCATCGTTGCTCAGCGTCGAGATCGACAGCGGCACGTCGCGCTGGTCCTGCTCGCGCTTCTGCGCGGTGACGACGATGACGCCGACGCCGCGCTCGGCTTCCTCGGTCTGGTCGCCCTCTGCCGTCTGTGCCGCAGCGGGGGAGGCGAGGGCGCAACCGAATGCGGCAGCAGACAGGGCGATCGACGAAACCAGGCGACGGGACGGGACACGCATCGGAAATATCCTCGAAGTGACGGATGTGGCGATAGGGTAACACCGGCGGAATCGCGCCGGGTCCCTCCGTCCCTTCGCTGAGACGGGCGGCGAGGACAACACTCGCCATGCGCCGGCGCCAGATTTTTCAGTGGTGTTGCCTATTTGAGACAGCGATGTGACGTTGGCGACTCAACCGGTAGCTGGTGCGGCGCTCAGCTTTGCAATGGTTTTTCAGGAGCTTGCTCTGCGCAACGACCGCGCTGCCGGTCAATCCTCGAGGATCGCGCTGGCGGTGCGGGTGTCGCGCATGCGGATATACACGATTAGCGACAGCGCGATCATGCCGGTGACATACCAGTAGAAGCCGCGCTCCCAGCCGGCCTGCTTGAAGCTCAAGGCGACATATTCGGCCGTGCCGCCGAAGATCGTGTTGGCGAGCGCATAGGGCAGTGCCACGCCCAGCGCGCGGATATGCGCGGGGAACAGCTCTGCCTTCACCACCGCGTTGATCGAGGTATAGCCGGTGACGATCACCAGCCCGCCGAGCACGAGCGCAAAGGCGGTCAGCGGATCGCGCGTGGTCTCCAGCGTGGCGAACAGCGGATAGGTGCAGATCACGCCCAGCACGCCGAAGCCGACCAGCAGCGGCTTGCGCCCCAGCCGGTCGCTGAGCGCGCCCGCTACCGGCTGCAGCAGCATGAACACGAACAGGCTCGCGCCGTTGATCCGCGAGGCGGTCTCGCGGTCGAAGCCCGAGGTGTTGACCAGGAATTTCTGCATGTAGATCGAGAAGGCATAGAAGGCGAGCGTGCCGCCTGCGGTCATCAGCATCACCGTCAGTGCCTCGCGCGGGTGATGGCGGAACAATGCGAGCATGCCCGATTTGGGCGCATCGGTGCCTTGCGCATTGGCAAAGCTCTCGGTCTCGGCCAACCCGCGCCGGATCCAGAACACTACCACGGCCAGCGCCGCGCCGATGGCAAAGGGAATGCGCCAGCCCCAGGCATCGAGCGCGGCTTCGCTCAGCACCGATTGCAGCACCAGCAGCACGCCGATCGCCAGCAGCTGCCCGCCGATCAGCGTGACATATTGGAAGGACGAGAAGAAGCCGCGCCGCCCCTTGCCCGCCATTTCGGACAGATAGGTCGCGCTCGCACCATATTCGCCGCCGACCGACAGCCCCTGCATCAGCCGCGCGAGCACCAGCAGCGCGGGGGCGAGCAGACCTGCCGTCTCATAGGTCGGCGCGACCGCGATCAGCAGCGAGCCTGCGCACATCAGCGAGACCGACAGCGCCAGCCCGCTCTTGCGTCCCTTGCGATCGGCATAGATGCCCATCGCCCAGGCCCCGATGGGGCGCATGAAAAAGCCTACCGCAAACACCGCCGCCGCGCCGAGCAGCTGCGCAGTGCCATCGCCCGAGGGAAAGAAATGCGGCGCGAAATAGAGCGTGAACGCCGCATAGGCGTACCAGTCGTACCATTCGACCAGATTGCCGGTGGATCCGCCGACAATCGCCCAGGTGCGCTCGCGCGTGGTCGGTCTGTGACTGAACGGCAGAACGCCCGGTGGTGAGGAAGGGGTCATCGGTGTCGGCGGGTCCTGCCAGGGGTTGAAACGGCGGAGGACCATATGCGCATACGGCAACGCAGCGTGCAAGAAACTGGCGCACCCGACAGGATTCGAACCTGTGACCTCTGCCTTCGGAGGGCAGCGCTCTATCCAGCTGAGCTACGGGTGCATCGCCAAGGGGCAAGCCCTTAGCAAGCCGATTGCGCCGCCGCCAGTCCCTTTGTGCAGCGATCATTGACCCTGTGGCCCCTGCGGCGCTATAGCTTGGGCCCGCACGCTGGCGGCCCTGGTTCATGGGGTCGCCTTTTTACTTTTGGTGCCGTGGTCCCCGTGCACCGGTGGAATGCGCAAGGCGCGTGCTGTTTTTTAGGGACCCGCGAAGAAGGAAGGACAAGGCTGCCATGACGATCACGCCGCTGATGCCCGTTTACCCCCGGTGCGCCGTGCGCCCGGTGCGCGGCGAAGGCTGTTACCTGATCGGAGAGCGTGGCGAGCGATATCTGGACTTTGCCAGCGGCATCGCAGTCAACCTGCTCGGCCATGGCCATCCGCACCTCACGCAGGCGATCCAGAAACAGGCCGAGACGCTGATTCACGTCTCCAACCTCTATGGCAGCCCGCAAGGCGAGCATCTCGCGCAGCGGCTGGTCGATTCGACCTTTGCCGACACGGTGTTCTTCACCAATTCGGGGGCCGAGGCGGTCGAATGCGCGATCAAGACCGCGCGCGCCTATCACCAGTCCGAAGGCGGCGATGCCAACCGCACGGTGCTGGTGACGTTCAAGAATGCGTTCCACGGCCGCACCATGGCGACGATCAGCGCGTCGAACCAGGAGAAGATGCACAAGGGCTTCGCGCCGCTGCTGCCCGGCTTCCGCTATGTCGATTTCGACGATCTGGAAGGCGCCAAGGCCGCGATCGGCCCCGATGTCGCGGGCTTTCTGGTCGAGCCGGTCCAGGGCGAGGGCGGGGTGCGCCCGGCATCGCCGGAGTTCATGCAGGGCCTGCGCGCGCTGTGCGACGAGCACGACCTGATGCTGGTGCTCGACGAGGTGCAGTGCGGCGTCGCGCGCACCGGCACGCTCTATGCCTATGAGCAATACGGTATCGAGCCCGACATCATGGCGACCGCCAAGGGCATTGGCGGCGGCTTCCCGATGGGTGCATGTCTCGCCACCGAGAAGGCGGCGCGCGGCATGGTCGTCGGCACGCATGGTTCGACCTATGGCGGCAACCCGCTGGCCATGGCGGCGGGCGAAGCGGTGCTCGACGTGGTCGACAATCCCGAGTTCCTCGCGCATGTCCGAACGATGAGCGAGCGGCTGCGCGGCGCGCTCGAGCAGCTCATCCCCAATCACGACGAGATCTTCGATTCGGTGCGGGGCATGGGGCTGATGCTCGGCCTGAAGCTCAAGGACCGCGCCGAGAACCGCGCGTTCGTGGCGCATCTGCGCGATCATCACGGGCTGCTCACCGTCGCGGCGGGAGAGAATGTCGTGCGCATCCTGCCGCCGCTGGTGATCGAGCAGGCGCATATCGACGAGTTCATCGAGCGCCTGTCGGCAGGGGCACGAGACTTCGCGCTGCCCGAAGCGGCTTGACGCTAAGCTGGCCCTCTCCCCTTCAGGGGAGAGGGTTGGGAGAGGGGCAAGGGTGCCATATCGCATTCCCCTCTCCAACTTCGCCTAAGCAGCTTTGCTGCAAAGGCTCCGTATCCTCTCCCCTGAAGGAGAGAGGAGGGGGAGACATTTCATGACCCGTCATTTCCTGAACCTGTCCGATGCCGGACACGATGCCATCGCCGCCATGCTCAACGATGCGATCGACCGCAAGGACGCGCGCCACGGCTGGCCGCTTGGCAAGGCCGACGCCGATGCCCCGCTCGAAGGCCATACCCTCGCCATGGTGTTCGAGAAGAATTCGACCCGCACGCGCGTGTCGTTCGACATGGCGATCCGCCAGCTGGGCGGCACCAGCCTGATCCTCGATGCGGGCAGCACCCAGCTGGGCCGCGGCGAGACCGTCGCCGATACTGCGCGCGTGCTCTCGCGCATGTGCGATGCCATCATGATCCGCACCGACGACCATGCCAAAATCGAGGAAATGGCCCATTTCGCGACCGTCCCCGTGATCAACGGCCTGACCGACCTTTCGCATCCGTGCCAGATCGTCGCGGACCTGCTCACCATCATCGAGCATCGCAAGGCGCTGCCCGGGCTGGTCGTGGCCTGGCTGGGCGATGGCAACAATGTGCTCAACTCGATCGTCGAGGCGGCGGGGCTGATGAAATTCTCCGTCCGCATCGGCTGCCCCGACGGCTATGATCCGGACCCGGCGTTTGTCGCGGCAGCGCGCGCGGCGGGCGGGACGATCAGCTTCCACCGCGATGCGGGCGAGGCCGCCACCGGCGCGGACGTGATCGTCACCGATACCTGGATCTCGATGGGCCAACTGCATGCCGAAGAGAAACTGAAGGCGATGATGCCGTTCCAGGTCAACGATGCGCTCATGGCCAAGGCCAAGAAGGACGCGTTGTTCCTGCACTGCCTGCCCGCGCATCGCGAGGAGGAAGTGACGGCCAGCGTCCTCGACGGGCCGCAATCGGTGGTCTGGGACGAGGCGGAGAACCGGCTGCACGCGCAGAAATCGGTGCTGCGCTGGGTGTTCGGCCAGTTGTAAGAAATAAGGCCCCGGAGCTCAGCGCTTCGGGGCCTTTTTCCGCAAAACCGGCGCGATCAGCTCGCGGTGATCAGGTCGCCGTGCTCTTCGGTCAGCTTGTAGGCGCGCTCGTACCAGTCCGAACCGGGATAGTTCGCGCCGAGCACGGCAGCGGATTTCTTCGCTTCGGCCGGGATGCCGAGCGCCAGATAGCATTCGGTCAGGCGATAGAGCGCCTCTGCGGTGTGGCTGGTGGTCTGGTACTTGTCGACCACCTCGCGGAAGCGCAGCGTCGCCGCCAGCCAGTTGGAGCTGCGCTGGTAATAGCGGCCGATCTCCATTTCCTTGCCGGCGAGGTGATCGTTGACCAGATCGACCTTGAGCCGCGCGTCGGAGGCATAGCGGGTGTTGGGATAGCGGCGCATCACCTCGCCCAGCGCGGCAAGCGCCTGCTGGGTGATCTTCTGGTCGCGCGTCACGTCGCTGATCTGCTCGTAATAGTTGAGCGAGATCAGATAATAGGCATAGGGCGCGTCCTTGTTGCCCGGATGGATGGCCAGGAAGCGCTGCGCCGACTGGATCGACTTGTTGTGATCCTTGGCGAGATAATAGCTGAACGCGCTCATCAGCTGCGCGCGGCGCGCCCAGGGCGAATAGGGGTGCTGGCGCTCGACCTCGTCGAACAGCTCGGCAGCGATCTTGTTCTGGCCGCGGTCGAGCCGGTCCTTGGCCGCCATGTACAGCGTGCTGACATCGCGCGCGATATAGTTGGTGTTGACCTTGTTCTTGCCGCCCGCGCAGCCGGACAGCACGGTCAGCGCAGCCGCGCTTGCCAGAGCCAGTTTGATCGCCTTGTTCATGGCCGCAACCCTTATCGGCTAAGCACCCGTGCGCCAAGCGCAAATCCTGGGGGGCGGGAAGGATTCGCCGCACCGGTTTTCGCGTAGTTTTGGCCGGCTGTATCCTGCATGAACCACAAAGCGGTCAGAAGCTGCCGTTGATGTCGAGCCTGACGACAGGGCCGAAGTAACGCTCGCGGTCCTCGACAAACGCCACCGGCCCGTCGCGGCGCGCGACATAGAAGGTGCGGCGGAACGCCTCGTTGGTGCCGATCAGGTTGGACAGGCCCAGCCGCACGGTCAGCCCGCGCACGTCCTTGTTCTCGACATAGAAGCCCAGGTCCCCGCCATCGATGGGGAATTCGGCGAGCTGGCTGAGGCGCACCTCGTCGGCTTGGGAAAAGTCGAAATAGTTCGCGCCTACCGCCCAGTTGCCGCCGGGAATGTCATAGCGGAACTCGGCGCTGAATTCGTGGATCAGATCGGCCGAGATGCGGCGATTGATGCCGGTCAGCGGATCGGGCAGGCTCGATTTGCGCCAGGTATAGTCGATGTCGAAGCGCACCCCGGTCCAGCCGATCACGTCCATCTTGAAGGTGGAATCGATCGAAAAGCCCCAGATGGTCGCGCTGTCGATATTGCCCGGTGCTTCGCCGGTGGCGCCGATCGGTACCTGGTCGACGATATCCTCGACGAAATTGACGAAGGCCTTGGCGTTGATCGATCCTAGCGCGCCCAGATTCTTGGTCGCCTGGAAATCGATGTTCCAGCTCTGCTGCGGCACGAGATCGGGATTGCCGCTGTTCTGGTTCTCCGCGCCAAGGTCCGCCGAGGCGACGAAATCGAAGAAATTGAGCTGCCCGACATCGCGCTGCAGGCGCAAGCTCAGGTCGAGCGACTGGCCCGGCTTCCAGGCCAGCGAGACGAAACCCTTGGGGCGGATGAAGCTGCGCGTGAGGCCATTGGGTCCGCTCTGCATGATCTGCGAATATTCGCCGCCGATCGAGGTCTGCAGCGTCAGGTTGGAGGCGAGCGGGCGGCCATAGCTGAGTCCCGCTTCCGCGCGCTTTTCCTCGACCGTTGCGTCGGAGCCCGGCAGCGGCACCGGGTTGAACCGGCCGGCCGTGTCGAGCAGCTTCAGTTCGGCATCGGTGTCGAGCTTGTTGATTGCGCCTTCCAGGCTGAACTGCCAGTCGGCCTTCCCCGCCTTCCAGCCATATTCGGCGCGCGCGATGGTTTCGGTCTCGTCGATCCGGGTCGCCAGGCTGTTGCCCTCGCGCGGGCGGCGGTCCTCGAAATCGAGAAAGATGCGCGTGAAAAACGGGCTGTGCTCGAACCGGCGCAGACCGATGAGCTTCAGATTGCCACCCCACAGCGGGAACAGGTAATCCCCGCCGATCTCGTAATTATATTCCTTCTCGGTCTCGAGATAGTCGCGGTCGCGGACCACCTCGCCGTCCGAATCCTCGGTAATCCGCACCCAGCGCCGCTGATAGGCGAGGTTGAGATTGCCGATCTGGCCGGTGTCACCGGTATATTTGAGGCCCGCCGCGATCCGGGGCTCGTCGCCATTGACGTACAATTCCTCATAGCGCCGGTCGGTGACATTGCCCGCGGCATCGAGCACGCGCTCGGTTCCGGCATTGCCGTTGCGGAAGCTGTTGTTGGCGAGGCTCAGCGTATAGGCGATCTTCCCTGCCTTGCCGCTCGCCGAAACCTCGCCGTTGAGCACCTGCGGATCGGTGCGGCGGAAGCGCACGCGCGGGCTCCAGCGGAACTGGCCGGTAAGGCTGTCGACCTTGCTGACGATATTGACCACCTGTCCGGTCAGCCCGGGCAGGTTGAGCGTCGCGCCGTCGATCAGCTCGATGCGGATCACATTGGCCGCGCCGATGCGGCCGAGTTCGGAGACGACATCGTTGCTCTTGCCCGAAAAGCGCTCGCCATTGATCAGCACGTTGCTCGACACCTGGCCGAGCCCGCGCCGGTCCTCGCCCTCGGCGATCGAGAAGCCCGGGATCTGGCGCACCATGTCGAGCGCGGTGCGCGGCGCGAACTGCGCGAAATAGGCGGGATCGAAACTGCGCAGTGGCGTCGTTGTCTGCCCTGCCGGAGCGGGCGCCGCGGGCGCGGCGCCCTGCGCCCAGGCGATGGTGGGCAGGCCCGCCAGGGCGATTGCCGCCACCGATGCAAGATACCGGATTTTCACGAAATTTCCCCTGCCTTTTGCGGATGCCGCCCGATTGTCGCAGCTCTTCAACTACATCCGTAGTCGTTCCCTGCGTCCGATCCTGTCTGCAAAGCTCTGCAGCTTCGACCGATGCACATTCGGGTTCGACGAGCGGCTTTTGTGTCGCTGATGTGCAATCCCGTTTACCGCCGCCGATTGGCCGGTTAAGACCTTGGCGTTCAGGGGAAGGACGCGCCATGGACCCGCATGACATTATCGAACACCGCCCGATCGAACCGCGCACCGGCGTGCGCCGGATGGAGGGCGTGCCGCGCATCGAGTTCCGCTCGTCGACCTTCGCCTGGCTGTTCCAGTCGGGCACCGGCTGGATGATCCTCGCCGTCGCGCTCGCGCTGCTCGCGGGCGGCATTTATGCGGGCTATGGCTGGCAGACCGGTGCGGTGCTCGCCGTCGTGCTGGGCGCATGGATCGGCTGGAACGCGATCGAGAACCGCGCGAGCCTGTTCTGGATCGACGACCAAAGGCTGTTCATGCGGCGCGGCATTTTGATGCGCAGCGAGGAAGAGATCGAGCTCTACCGGATCAAGGACGTGAAGGTCGAATTCTCGATCATCCAGCAGATGTTCGACAATGGCACCATCTGCATCAGCTCGTCGGATTCAACCGGGCGCACCGCGTCTGCCGCGCCGCATCCGCGCACGATGATCGAGGTGACCAATGTGCGCGATGCGCGCGCGATCCGCGCGGAACTGCGCGACCGGGTCGAGGCGATCCGCCAGCGGCGCGGCGTGCGCGAATTCGATATCGGCTAGATCCAGATTTTGATGGGATCAAAAGCTGGGTCTAGCTTTCTGGTTTTCCGTGATTTCCGAGCCGTGAAATGTTCCATTTCACTCGAAATCACTCGAAGGGGTACAGTATGACGTTCCGGACATTCGCACTCGCCGCCGCCACCGCTTTGGCGGTCGTCGCCACGCCCGCCTTCGCCAAGCTGTCGCCCCAGGAGGCGAAGATGGTCGCGGCGGTGGACAAGGACCATGATCGCTGGATCGGCGTGCTCGAGGCGATCACCCGGCAGAACAGCGGCAGCCGCAACCTGGCGGGCGTGAAGAAGGTGGCGGACATGGTGACGCCCGAGCTGGAGAAGCTGGGCTTCAAGGTCGAATGGGTCGACCAGAAGGCGGCGGGGCGCGCCGGGCACCTGATCGCGACGCGCACCGGACGCCCGGGCAGCACCAGGATGCTTCTGATCGGCCATCTCGATACCGTGTTCGAACCCGATTCGCCGTTCCAGAATGTCCGCCGCATCGATGCCAACACGCTCGAAGGACCGGGGATCGAGGACAACAAGGGCGGCGTGATCACCATGTTCGCCGCCCTGGACGCTATGCAGAAGGCGGGCACGCTTTCTGCCGCCACCATCACCATCGTGCTCACCGGCGACGAGGAGGATGCGGGCGACCCGATCGACATTGCGCGCGCGGACCTTGTCAAATGGGGCCAATGGGCCGATGTCGCGCTCGATTTCGAGGGATTGTCCCAGGTCGATGGCAAGGACATGGGCTCGATCGCGCGGCGCTCCTCCTATAGCTGGCAGGTCAACGCCACCGGCAAGGAAGGCCACAGCTCGGGCATCTTCTCGGCCAGCGCGGGCCATGGCGCGATCTACGAGCTTGCGCGGATCATCGACCAGTTCCATGACGAGCTGCCCGAGGACAAGCTGACCTTCAATGTCGGGCTGATCGCGGGCGGATCAGTGGCGCAGCTCGATGCCGATCTTGTTCGCGCGCAGGCGGCGGGCAAGACCAACATCATTCCGGCGCTCGCGGTGGCGCGCGGCGATTTCCGCACCTTGAGCGACGAACAGTCCGAGCGGGTCAAGGCCAAGATGCAGGCGATTGTCGCCCAGCACCTGCCCGGCACCAGCGCCGAGATCATCTTCGAACAGGGCTATCCCCCGATGGCCCCGACCGAAGGCAACCGCGCGCTGCTCAAGCGGCTCAATGGCATCAACGCGGACCTCGGCCTCGAACAGATGGCCGAACTCGATCCGCTGAAGCGCGGCGCGGGCGATATCTCGTTCGTCGCGCGCTATGTCGATGGACTGGTCGGCATGGGCCCAGCGGGCGAAGGCGCGCACGCGCCGGGCGAGACGGTCGACCTGCCGAGCATCAAGCGCCAGGCGAAAAGGGCAGCGATCCTGATGAGCCGGTTGGCGATGGAGAAGCGGTGAGAGGCTGGCTTAGGTCACTTGAACGACCGGATCTGGGCGGATTGGCGAACGGCGGCTTTAGGCGCTCAATAGGCCGCGATCGGACCATACGTCCTCATGCCTTGCGGCTAATATGAACCTCCATCCCGGCGGCAGGGCCAAGAATGGAAGGACAGCCGGGCAATGATCGGTGAGGTGATAGAGGTGCAATGGTTTGAAGAAGTCAGGGTCGTCTGACCAATCACCAGCCCATATGAACCAGCCCGTCGTTCCACTCTCTGGCCTATGACGCAGGCCATGAAGTGGAAGTCCGCCACGCATGGCGCTCTCAGAAACGCCGACCTTATCGGTGCCGTCCGGTGGCGTGAAAACAGCGCCATACCGCTTACAAATATCTCGCTGCTCTTCTTCCATACGATCAATGTATCGCGGTAGTCTAATGGCGGCTATAGGGCAGTCGTTTTTTCATCGTGAACGGCAACGTTGGGTTCGATTCCTGATAGGCAGCTTTTTTCGCATGATCGCAGATAGCAGACTTTCGGGTTTCCTCCCCGCTCACCGTCTCCGCACATTCCGCTTGCCTGCGAGGGCAGGCCTCCATCTCCTGCCCTGGCGTCCAAGAATAACAGTCGGGAGATGGGCCCCTGCCTTCACAGGGGACCGGGTTTGCGCAGGTGCTTCGTGGCTCCGCGGGCTTCGCGTGAACCCAGTTTGGGCTTAGGATCGCGGTGAGGGACACTTGCCCTCTCCCCTTCAGGGGGGAGGGTTGGGGAGGGGGGAATGCGCTGCCTGAGCCCCTCTCAACTTCGGCTAGCCAGACAAGCTGGCAAGCCTTCGTATCTCTCCCTTGAAGGAGAGAGAGCGGGAATTGCGCTATGGCGATAGTGGAAGCCGGATGCCCCGATTGCTAGCGGGCAACGAACGGGTGAGGCATCCGGCTTCCGTGACAGGGTTAACGCTCGCCTCACCGATTCGCTGTGACGCAGTTCACACCCAATTCAGCTTTGCGCGTATAGCCCAGCCGTGCTTTTTCATCGACGAACCGTGAAGGGACCAGTGCACATGGCCAAGGAACGCAGCCCCGGCTTCAAGCTGGGCATGACCGTGCTGATCGGCGCGCTGCTCGCGATCCCGTTGTTCATGGTCTATGCGCTCGTCTGGGATCGGCAGAGCCAGTCGGAAACCGCGCGCGCCAGCGTCGCCGAGGGCTGGGGCGGGCCGCAGATGCTCGCAGGGCCGGTGATGGTCATCCCCTATCGCCAGCAATCGGTCGAGACCGTCACCGAAAACGGCCGGGAGACGTCGCGCGCGGTGACGATCGAGCGCGAGCTGTTCCTGGCCCCCGTCAGCAACACCGCAGCGGTCGATGTCGAGCCCGAGCGGCGGACCAAGTCGATCTACGAAACCGTGGTCTATGAGGCGCGGGTCAAGGGCACGGCGCGGTTCGCTCTCCCTGAGGATCTCGCGCGCTTCGGGGTGAACCCGAAGGAGCTGATGCTCGACCGCGCCGAAATCCGCGTCGGCATTTCGGATGCGCGCGGGCTGCTCGCCGACAATGCGCTTGCCATGGCGGGCAAGCCGCTGCCGCTGCGCCCCGGCAAGGGGCTGGGCTCCACCAATGGCTCCGGCTTCTTTGCCTTTGCCGACTGGTCGGAAACCGCCGGAGCGCCAGTCGATGTCGCCTATCGCTTCGGCGTGCGCGGTAATGGTCAGCTGATGCTGATCCCCGATGGCGAGGCGACCGACTGGACCGTGCGTTCGCACTGGCCGCATCCGAGCTTTGCCGGACAGTTCCTGCCCAACAGCCGCAGCGTTACCGAAAAGGGCTTCACCGCGCGCTACAAGATCAGCAATCTCGCGCTCGGCCGCGCGATCGTGCAACTGCCCCAGCCCGGCGAACAGATCGGCGCGGGCGCGCAGATGGCGCAGATCGACCTGATCGAGCCGGTCAATCTCTACAGCCAGGTCGATCGCGCGGTGAAATACGGCTTCCTGTTCATCGGCTTCACCTTCCTTGCCTTCCTGATGTTCGACATCATCGCGGGCGCACGCGTCGCGGCGGCGGAATATCTGCTCACCGGTGCAGGGCTGATCCTGTTCTTCGTGCTGCTGCTCGCCTTTGCCGAGATCATCGGGTTCACGCTCGCCTATCTGCTCGCCTCGGGCGCGATCATCGGGCTGATCAGCGCCTATAGCGCCGCGGTGCTCGGCAGCGCCAAGCGCGCCGGGTTCATCGGCGGGCTGCTGCTCGGGCTTTATGCGCTGCTCTATGTGCTGCTCAACCTCGAGGCCTATTCGCTGCTGATCGGATCGGTGCTGCTGTTCGTGGCGCTGGCGGCGGTGATGTACGTCACCCGCCGCGTCGACTGGTCGGGCCTGGGCCAGCGGGACGCAGCCAAGGGCTTGCCGGAAGCGTAAAGCCGTCCATAGTGCATCCAAACGATAATATGAGGATGCACCCATGGATTTCACGCTTCCGGCGGAGCTGACCGCCTATCTGGCCGAGCTCGACGCGTTCATCGCGAAGGAGATCAAGCCGCTCGAACAGGCGGACGACAATATCCGCTTTTTCGATCATCGCCGCGAATGGGCGCGCACCGATTTCGATAACGGGGGCCTGCCGCGCCACGATTGGGAAGAGCTGCTGCGCGAGGCGCAACACCGCGCCGATGCCGCCGGGCACTGGCGCTTTTCCGCGCCGAAGAAATATGGCGGCCAAGATGGCTCCAACCTGTGGATGGCGGTGATCCGCGAGCATTTTGCGGCCATGGGGCTGGGCCTGCACAACGACCTGCAGAACGAGCATTCGATTGTCGGCAATTTCCCCTTCGTCGCGATGTTCGAGGAATTCGGCACCGAAGAGCAGAAGCAGGAGTTCATCCTGGGCGGCTTCGAGCGCACGCGGATCACCGCTTTCGGCCTCACCGAGCCCAACCACGGATCGGACGCGACGCATATGGAAACGCGCGCGGTGCGCGAGACGCGCGACGGCGTGCCCGGCTGGCGCATCGATGGCGAGAAGATGTGGATCACCGGCATGCATGTCGCGACGCACTGCGCGCTGTTTGCCCGGACCAGCGGCCAGGATGGCGATGCGCGCGGCATCACCTGCCTGCTCGTGCCGACCGACACGCCGGGCCTGAAGATCGAGGAGTATCTGTGGACCTTCAACATGCCCACCGATCATCCGCGCCTGTCGTTCACCAATGTCTGGGTGCCCGAAAGCGCGATGCTGGGCGAGGAGGGCAGGGGGCTTTCGCTCGCGCAGAGCTTCGTCCACCAGAACCGCATCCGCCAGGCGGCATCGTCACTAGGCGCTGCGGTGTTCTGCATCGAGGAAAGCGTCAGATATGCGCGCGAGCGGCGGCCGTTCGGCAAGGCGCTGGCCGAGAACCAGGCGATCCAGTTTCCGCTGGTCGAGCTCGCGACCCAGGCCGAGATGCTGCGGCTGCTGATCCGCAAGACCGCTTGGGACATGGACAACATGCCGCACAAGGCGATCGAGCGCGAACTCTCGGACAAGGTCAGCATGTGCAACTATTGGGCGAACCGGCTGTGCTGCGAGGCGGCCGATCGCGCGATGCAGGTGCATGGCGGCATCGGCTATTCGCGCCACACCCCGTTCGAACATATCTATCGCCACCACCGCCGCTACCGCATCACCGAAGGGTCGGAGGAAATCCAGATGCGCAAGGTGGCGGCCTATCTGTTCGGCTTTCTGGGCCCCAGGCGCGCGCTGTTCGAATAGCGTCGGGGCCGCGAGCCACCATCCAACAAAACCTTGATTTCCGCATGCAAAACAGCCATCTGCTAATCGGAACGATTCAATCCGATTTGTTGGCCGATTAGCGGGAGCGGCGCATGCGTCTGTCCAGTCTTGCAGATTATGCCGTGGTGCTGATGAGCGCCGCTGCGCGCCATTGCGGTGGCATGCGGTGCAATGCGCGTGCGCTGGCGGAAGAGACCGGCCTGCCGCTGCCCACCGCCCAGAAGCTGGTGAGCAAGCTTTCCGCCGCCGGGCTGATCGAATCGGTGCGCGGCGCGGGCGGCGGCTTCCGCCTGTCGCGCCCACCCGCCGCGATCACGCTTGCCGATATTGTCGAGGCGGTCGATGGCCCGATCACCATCACCGTCTGTTCGGGCGAGCATGCCAGCGATTGCGCGATCGAGGGCAGCTGCCATGTCCGCCCGCACTGGCAGATCGTCAACCGCACCATCCGCGCGGCGCTGGCATCAGTGACGCTGGCCAGCCTCGGCCAGCACATTCCGGATCCACGCCGCCCCGAACATGCTCTTGATTTCAAAAGGACCGTATCGTGACCGACGACAGCAACACCGCTGAAAGCAAGGTGCGCGATGCCGATGCCTGGGCCGCAGCCGAAAAGGTGGGCACCTATGAATGGGGCTTCACCACCGATATCGAACAGGAACTCGCGCCCAAGGGGCTGAACGAGGACACTGTCCGCTATATCAGCGCCAAGAAGAACGAGCCCGAATGGATGCTCGACTGGCGCTTGAAGGCCTTCCGCATCTGGCAGGAAATGCCCGAGCCCGATTGGGCGAAGCTTAACTATCCGCCGATCGATTATCAGGACGCCTATTATTACGCCGCGCCCAAGGCCAAGCCGAAGCTGGGCTCGCTCGACGAGGTCGATCCCGAGATCCTTCGCGTCTATGAAAAGCTCGGCATCCCGATCGAGGAGCAGAAGGTGCTCGCCGGGGTCGAGGGCGCGCGCAAGGTCGCGGTCGATGCGGTGTTCGACAGCGTGTCGGTCGCCACCACCTTCCGCGAGGAGCTGAGCCGCGCGGGCGTCATCTTCATGTCGATCAGCGAGGCGATCCGCGAGCATCCCGAGCTGGTGAAGAAGTGGCTCGGCAAGGTCGTGCCGGTGCGCGACAATTATTTCGCGTGCTTGAACTGCGCCGTCTTTTCCGACGGTACCTTCGTCTACATCCCCGAAGGCGTGCGCTGCCCGATGGAGCTTTCCACCTATTTCCGCATCAACGCGGAAAATACCGGCCAGTTCGAACGCACCCTGATCGTCGCCGACAAGGGCAGTTACGTGTCCTATCTCGAAGGCTGCACCGCGCCGCAGCGTGACGAGAACCAGCTTCACGCCGCCGTGGTCGAGCTGGTCGCGCTCGATGATGCCGAGATCAAATACTCGACCGTGCAGAACTGGTACCCCGGCGATGCGGAAGGGCGGGGCGGCATCTACAATTTCGTCACCAAGCGCGGGCTGGCGCAGGGCGCGCGCTCCAAGATCAGCTGGACGCAGGTCGAAACCGGCTCTGCGGTGACGTGGAAATATCCCTCGTGCGTGCTCAACGGCGAGGACAGCGTCGGCGAATTCTATTCGGTCGCGGTCACCAACAATTGCCAGCAGGCCGATACCGGCACCAAGATGATCCACAACGGCAAGGGCTCTCGTTCGACCATCGTCTCCAAGGGGATCAGCGCGGGCAAGAGCAACAACACCTATCGCGGGCTGGTCCGCGTCGCCCCCTCGGCCGAGGGCGTGCGCAACTTCACCCAGTGCGACAGCCTGCTGCTCGGCGACCAGTGCGGCGCACACACCGTGCCCTATATCGAGGTGCGCAATCCCAGCGCCACGATCGAGCACGAGGCGACGACCAGCAAGATCAGCGACGACCAGCTGTTCTACGCGATGCAGCGCGGGCTTAGCCAGGAGGACGCGGTCGCGCTGATCGTCAACGGCTTCGCGCGCGAGGTGCTCAAGCAGCTGCCGATGGAATTCGCGGTCGAAGCGCAGAAGCTGCTGGGGATTTCGCTTGAGGGGAGCGTGGGGTGAGCCTCAGATCCTCTTTTCGCCGTCATGCTGAACTTGTTTCAGCATCCATCGTGCCGCAGCAGCCGAAGCCGTGTGGGGCGAAATGGACCCTGAAACAAGTTCAGGGTGACGACAGACAACCGATTTGCCGAACGAGATAAATGACAATGCTCCAGATTAACAACCTCCACGCCACAGTCGGCGAAACCGCGATCCTCAAGGGGCTGTCGCTCACCATCAACGCAGGGGAAATCCATGCGATCATGGGGCCCAACGGTGCGGGCAAGTCGACGCTGGCCTATACGCTGGGCGGACGGCCTGGATACGAGGTAACCCAGGGCACCGCGACCTTCGACGGCCAGGACCTGCTCGCCCTCGAGCCGCACGAGCGCGCCGCTGCCGGGCTGTTCCTGGGCTTCCAGTACCCGGTCGAGATTCCCGGCGTCTCCAACCTGCAGTTTCTGCGCGAAAGCCTCAACGCGCAGCGCAAGGCGCGTGGGCAAGAACCGCTGTCGGGCGCGGAGTTCATCAAGCTTGCCAAGGAAAAGGCGGCGCTGCTGCGCATGGACATGGAGATGCTCAAGCGCCCGGTGAATGTCGGTTTTTCGGGCGGCGAGAAGAAGCGCAACGAGATGGTGCAGATGGGGATCATCGATCCCAAGCTCGCGCTGCTCGACGAAACCGATAGCGGGCTTGATATCGACGCGCTGCGCATCGTCGGCGAAGGCATCAACGCGATCATGCGCAAGGGCGACAAGGCGGTGCTGCTGATCACCCACTATCAGCGGCTGCTCGATCTGGTGAAGCCCGATTTCGTCCACGTCCTCGCCGGTGGCCGCATCGTGCGCAGCGGCGGTCCCGAGCTGGCGCTGGAGCTGGAAGAACAGGGTTACGAGGCGGTGGCGTGATGGGCGTGCAGCCTGCCAGAACCTTCTCCCTTGATGGGAGAAGGATACGGAGCCTTGCCAAGCGCAGCGCGGCTAGGCGCAGTTGGATGAGGGTGAGTGCGTCATCCGCAGCAATTGCCCCGCAACCGCTCCACCCTCACCCAGCTTCGCCTAAATTCGCTTCGCTCATTAAGGCTTCGCAGCCCTCTCCCCTCAAGGGAGAGGGGTTTTGGGGAGAGGGATCATGAGCGGTAACGTCATCCCCCTCCCCACCCGCAAGGACGAGGCCTGGCGCTATGCCGATCTCGATGCGCTGGCGCGCGTTTGGGGCGATGTGCCGCAGGGACCTGAGCGGATCGTGGTGCCTGCAGGCGAGACGCTCTCGCGGCAGATCGTGCTGCCGGTGGCGCTGTCGGGCGTGTCGATCACCGATCTCGACGTGGAGATCGAAGCGGGTGCGACGTTCGCGCTGCATCTGCTGTGCACTGACGCCGATTATGGCCGGATGAGCATCCATGTGCTGCTGCACGAAGGCGCGCATTTCGAGATGGGGGGGGCGATCCTGGGCCATTCTGACCAGACGCTCGAGATCGTCACCAGCGTGAACCACGCGCACCCCCATGCCACCAGCAACCAGGTGGTGCGCAGCGTGCTCGCGGGCCGCGCGACCGGATCGTTCCTCGGCAAGGTCGCGGTCGCGCGGCATGCGCAGAAGACCGATGCGTCGCAATCGGTCAAGGCGATGCTGCTCGACCGCACCGCGACCGCCAATGCCAAGCCCGAGCTGGAAATCTATGCCGACGATGTGAAATGCGCGCATGGTGCCACCGTGGGCGAGCTCGACAAGCAGGCCCTGTTCTACATGGCCGCGCGCGGGCTGCCGCCGCAGGTGGCGCGCAAGCTGATGCTGCAGGCGTTCATCGCCGATGCGTTCGTGTCGCTCGACGACGACGCCGCGCGCGAGGCGATCGAAACGCGCGCGCTGGAGGGGCTGGCGTGATGGGTGAGATTGTAATCACATCCGCTCACCCTGAGCCTGTCGAAGGGTCCGCGCGGGGGCTTCGACAAGCTCAGCCTGAGCGGGGTGGGGCGCAGCTTCTGAATCATCGCGCCGATTTCCCCGGCCTGATTACCGGGTCGGGTGAGCCGTGGCATTATCTCGATTCCGCCGCCACCGCGCAGAAGCCCAGGCAAGTGATCGACGCGATCGCGCAGAGCTATGGCGGCGATTATGCGACGGTGCACCGCGGCGTCTATGCACGTTCGGCGGACATGACGATCGCTTACGAGGCTGCGCGGCGCAAGGCGGCGGCGTTCATCGGCGGGCGCGAGGACGAGACCATATTCGTGCGCGGCGCGACCGAGGGGATCAACCTGGTCGCCTCGAGCTGGGGCGGCAAGAACCTGAAGCCCGGCGACCGCATCCTGCTCAGCCAGCTCGAGCATCACAGCAATATCGTGCCCTGGCAGCTCGTCGCCGAACGCACCGGCGCGGTGATCGATGTCGCCCCGTTGACACTGGATGGGCGGATCGATCTCGACGCGGTCGAGGCGATGCTGACGCCGGCGCACAAGATGGTGGCGCTCGCGCATGTGTCGAACGTGCTCGGCAGCGTGCTCGATGCCAGGCGCGCGGCGGCACTCGCGCATTCGGTGGGCGCACTGCTGCTGCTCGATGGTTGTCAGGCGGTGCCGCGTATCCCCGTCGATGTCGCGGCTCTGGGCTGCGATTTCTATGTGTACAGCGCGCACAAGCTCTATGGCCCCACCGGCATCGGCGTGCTCTGGGGCCGGGCCGAGCTGCTGGGTGCCATGCCGCCGTGGCAGGGCGGCGGCGCGATGATCGACCGGGTGACCTTCGAACGCACCACCTATGCCCCGCCACCGCAGCGGTTCGAGGCAGGCACGCCGCATATCACGGGAGCCATCGGTCTGGCGGCAGCGATCGATTATGTGCAAGTGATCGGCATCGACGCGATCCATGCGCATGAAAGCGCGCTGGTCGCCGAGGCGCAGGACGCGCTCGCGGGCATCAACGCGATCCGTCTGTTCGGGCCGAAGGACAGCGCAGGCATCCTCTCGTTCGAGATGCAGGGGGTGCATCCGCACGATATCGGCACCATATTGGACGAAGCGCATGTCGCGATCCGCGCCGGGCATCATTGCGCCCAGCCGCTGATGGATCATCTCGGCGTGGCTGCTACCGCGCGCGCGAGCTTCGGCATTTACAGCAACAGCGACGATGTCGCCGCTCTGGTGCGGGGACTGGAACGGGTCCGCAGGATTTTCGGGTGAGGCTTATGGAAGAGACGGGAAAGATCGTGATCGACGAGGTCGAGGCAGTGGCCAAGCCGCCCAAGGCGCGCGTGCAGGACGTGGTCGAGGACGCCGCGCCCGCAGAGCCGCGCCGCCGCGACTATCTGGATGGCTTCCTGGCCGAGAAGCCGCAGGGCCAGGCTCCGAACGAGCCGGGCGGCGAGGTGTACGAGGCGGTGATCGACCGCTTGAAGGGCATTTACGATCCCGAAATCCCGGTGAACATCTATGACCTTGGGCTGATCTATGGCGTCGAGGTGAATGACGCGCATGCGATCATCACGATGACGCTGACGACGCCGCATTGCCCGGTCGCCGAATCCATGCCCGGCGAGGTCGAGATGCAGGTTTGCTCGGTCCCCGGGATCGCCGATGCCGAGGTCAATCTGGTCTGGGATCCGCCCTGGGATCCGGGCAAGATGAGCGACGAGGCCCGGCTCGAAATGGGGATGTTGTAATTACCTAACCTTCTCCCTTGAAGGGAGAAGGATACGAAGCCTTGTCGAGCATCAGCGAGGCTAGGCGAAGTTGGATGAGGGTGAGGTGCGCGGGGGTTGCGCATTTCCCCCTCTCCCAGCTCCGACTAGGCAGCGAGCTGCCAAGTCTTCGCAACCCTCTCCCTCGTGGGGGAGAGGGGTAAAGTGAGGAAAAGATCGATGACCACCACCACTCGTGCCCGTCCCGCCGCGCTGACGCTGACCGCGTCGGCCGAGGCGCGCATCGCGCATCTGATGGCGAATGCGCCCGAAGGGGCGATCGGGGTGAAGCTGTCGACCCCACGCCGGGGCTGTTCGGGGCTCGCCTATTCGGTCGATTATGTGACGGAAGAGGTGAAGTTCGACGAGAAGATCGAAACCCCCGGTGGCACGTTTTACGTCGATGGCGGATCGGTGCTGTACCTGATCGGATCGACCATGGACTGGGTCGAGGACGATTTCACCGCCGGTTTCGTGTTCGCCAACCCCAATGCCAAGGGAAGCTGCGGCTGCGGCGAGAGCTTCACCGTCTGAAGCCCTCGCGCTGCCGCGCCGGCGGTCAGTCCATCGGGATCGGGCGCTCTCCGACGATTGACAGGCCATAGCCGTCGAGCGCCACCAGGCTGTGGTGCGAGTTGGTCAGCAATTCCATCTCGTTCACGCCCATTTCGGTGAGAATCTGCGCCCCGATGCCATAATCGCGCAGTTCCTCCATATCGGGCACCGCCTCGCCCGATTTCATCCGCACCGCGTTGCTCAGGCTGTTGATGCCGTGCCGGTTGAGCAGCACGACCAGACCTGCGCCTTCCTCGCCGATCAGGTCCATCGCCTTGCCCAGCACGCCCGAACGCGGCCCAGTCTCGCCGAAAATGTCGGAGAACGGGCTCAGCACATGCATGCGCACCAGGGTCGGCTTGTCGGGATCGACATGGCCCTTTTGCAGCACGATTTGCTCGTTCTTCTCGGCCTTGTTGTAGAATACGATCGCCTTCCACTCGCCGCCGTGGCGGCTGGTGAAGCGGGCCTCGGCGCGCCGTTCGACCAGATGGTCATGGCGGCGGCGATAGGCGATGAGGTCGCGGATCGTGCCGATCTTCATCCCGTGGATGTGCGCGAACTCGATCAGGTCGTCGAGCCGCGCCATGGTGCCGTCATCGTTCATGATCTCGCAAATCACGCCCGAGGGGTTGAGCCCCGCGAGCCGCGACACGTCCACCGCCGCCTCGGTATGGCCGGCGCGCACCAGCACGCCGCCATCGCGCGCCATCAGCGGGAAGACATGGCCGGGGGTGACGATCTCCTCGGGACCCTTGCTCGGATCGATCGCGACGGTGACGGTGCGCGAGCGATCGGCGGCGCTGATGCCGGTGGTGACGCCCTCGCGCGCCTCGATCGAGACGGTGAACGCGGTCTCGTGCCGCGTGCCGTTGTTGCGCGACATGAGGTTGAGGCCGAGCTGCTCGACCCGGTCGCGGGTCATGGCAAGGCAGATCAGACCGCGACCATATTTGGCCATAAAGTTGATCGCATCGGGCGTCGCCATCTGCGCGGGGATGATGAGATCGCCCTCGTTCTCGCGGTCCTCGTCATCGACCAGGATGTACATCCGGCCGTTGCGCGCCTCGTTGATGATCTCTTCGGCCGTCGCCATGACGCCAGCGGGATCGCGCGAAAGATAGCGCTCGAGCTTGCCCAAAGTCTCGGCGGTCGGGTTCCAGTCGGGCTCGCCCAGCTTGCGCAGAGAATTGGCGTGCAGCCCTGCGGCGCGGGCGAGGCCGGCGCGGCTTTCCTGGCCGGTCTCGATGATTTCGACGATGCGTTCGATCAATTGCGCTGACATTGGAATATCCTTTCGGAGATTCCGATATCACACTGCAATGTGAGTCGAAAGCTTCAAATCACATCGAAAGCGATTTTGCCTCGTTCATCCGCATCAGATAGCGGGCGAGCACGTCGATCTCCAGATTGACCGGATCCCCCGGCTGCAGATCGCCCAGCGTCGTCATCTCCCAGGTGTGCGGGATGATGTTGAGCCCGAAATGGACGCTGCCGTCGCTCTGATCGGCATGGCTGTTGACGGTCAGCGACACGCCGTCGACGGTGATCGATCCCTTGGCGGCGATATAGGGCGCGAGCGCGGCGGGGGCGGCGATGGTGAAGCGGATCGAATCGCCCTCGGCCTCGCGCGCAGCGACGGTTCCCACGCCATCGACATGGCCGGTCACGATATGCCCGCCGAGTTCATCGCCGATCTTCAGCGCGCGTTCGAGGTTCAGCCGCTTGCCCTGGACCCAGCGACCTGCGGCGGTCTTGCTCACCGTCTCGGCGGAAATGTCGACGGTGAACCAGTCGTCGCCCTTGCTCGTCACGGTCAGGCACGCGCCCGAGCAGGCGATCGATGCGCCGATCGCGACGCCCGACATGTCATAATGGCAGCGGATGCGCGCGTGCAGGTCGCCGCGCTGTTCGGCATGGTCGATGGTGCCGATATCGGTGATGATGCCTGTGAACATGAAATGGGTCCTCGATGCGGCGGGTCAGCGCACCCGCTGGTAGCTTTCCATCCGGTCCTTGCCAAGCAGCCGCGTATCGTCGAGCCGCCAGCGGCCGTGCGCGTGCGCCAGCTCGCTCAGCCCGATATCGCCCAGGGCTGCCATGCCGTGACCGATCAGCACCGGTGCGCGATACAGCAGCAACCGGTCGACCATGTCGCGCGCCAAGAACGCGGCGGCGACTTCCGCGCCGCCCTCGACCATCAGCCAGTCGGTGCCTTCCAGCGTCGCAATATCCTCGGGCGCGGCGATGCCGGTCCAGCCTGACGGCGCATCACCCATCCGGCTCAGCAGCACCCGGCGCGGCGAGCGATGTTCGAGCCCGGCGAGCCGCACGTCGAGCTTGGGCGCATCGGCGCGATAGGTGCCGCCGCCGACCAGAATGGCGTCATGCCGCGCGCGCTCGACATGCGCATGCGCGCGGGCGGCGTCCCCGGTGATCCAGCGGCTCGACCCGTCGGCCATCGCGATCTGCCCGTCGAGCGAGGTCGCGAGCTTCAGGGTGACGAAGGGGCGGCCCAGCACCTGACGCGTCAGAAATCCGGCGAGGCTGGCGCGCGCCTCGCTTTCCAGCACACCGGTCTCGACCGCGATGCCCGCTGCGCGCAGCCGCTCGATGCCGGTGCCATTGGTGCGCGGGTCGGGGTCCTGACAACCGATGACCACGCGTGCCACGCCGCTTGCGATCAGCAGATCGGCACAGGCTGGCCCGCGCGCGCTTTCATGTGCGCAGGGCTCAAGCGTGACATAGGCGGTCGCCCCGCGCGCGGCATCGCCTGCCTGAGCGAGCGCCATCGCCTCGCCATGCGGACGGCCGCCGCGATCGGTCCAGCCGCGGCCAATGACGCGGCCATCGCGAACCAATAGGCAGCCGACCGAGGGATTGGGGCTCGACAGCGAACGTCCGCGCTCGGCGAGGGCAATGGCCGCGCGCATCCAGTCGGCATCGGACCGGACGGTCGGAATCACTCGGTATCCATGCCCAGCTGTTCGGCGAGACGGCGATATTGCGCCTTGCGCTCTTCCTCACGGCGAAGCGCCTCGGCCTCGCGCTTTTCCTTGAGCAGCTGGTTGGCCTCGATTTCCTTGCGGATCTGCTCGTCGCTGCGCCCCGGCTCCAGGCTGGTCACCCAGGTGATCTCGGGGCGCTTCCACTGCACCTCGAAGCCGGATTCGCTGATGAACGCGCCGAAGATCGCGATCGTGCACGCTGCCGATAGCGCGAGAAAGCGCCATTTATGCTCCTGCTGGTCGAACCAATAGGCCTTCAGGTCCGATGCAGCGCGCACCGGCGATATGTCGCGAAAGAATCCCATAGGGGGCAAGATAGGCGCTTGCGCCCGTCTTGACCAGTCCGGGGCTATTTCACGAGAGGCTTGGTGCCATCGCCGAGCAGGATGAACGCCGCCCAGTAATAGGGATGCGATGTCAGCGGATCGTCCATCGCTGCGCGCTGCGCCTTGGCGAGCGATTCGTTCATCGCGGTGCCGGGGCTCGCCTTGAACAGCGAGGAGATCAGATTTTCGGTCGCGTTGAAGTCGTCCGGCACCGGCCAGTGGCTCGCCAGCACCGAGCGTGCTCCGGCGCCCACGAACGCGCGGACCAGACCGTCGAGCGCGAAATTGCCCCCGGTCTCGATCCCCGCTTCGCGCGAGGCCGAGACGGTGGCGAGCCCTGCGGTGTCGCAGGCGGAGAGGATGACCAGGTCGGCATCGAGCTTCAGGTCAAAAATTTCCTTGAAGCTGAGCAGCCCGTCCGAGCTCGCGTCACCGAACGAGGTCACCAGCGCCGGGCGCGCCGGGCATTCGGGGCGCGGTGCGGTCACCAGGCCGTGCGTCGCAAAGTGCAGGATGCGGTAGTCATCGAGATCGTCGCGGTTCAGCAGCGCGGTATCGCTGAAGCTTTGCTGCGTTATCACGTTCGCGCGGCCCGCGCCCAGCACGCTCTGCGCCAGCTTGAGCTCGGCGGGCGAAATCGGGTCCATCCAGGTGGCGACCGGCCATTCGCAATCTGCATCGCGCTGCGCGGAGGCGAGCTGGATGCGCTCGGGCGGCGGAGCGTTCTCGCCGACGCCCAGATAGGTTTGCTTGCCGCGCGCCGGCGCGATGGTGCGCACATCGGCGAACGAGCGCGGCGACACCGCGATCGAGAAGCGGCGGTCACGCCCGAACCAGGCGACACCGGTAAAGTCGAACGGGTCTGCGTCGATCGCGGCCGAACGCTCGAGATAGGCATCGACGCCCTTCTGATCCTCGACCAGCAGGCCGGGCGGCAGCTGCAGCAGCGCGCCATCGGGCTCGTAGACGAGATGCTCGATTGCAGCGAGATCCTGCTTGAGCCCGGGGAACAGCGCCTCGTAGAGCTTGCGCGCCTCGACCACGTCGAACGGATAGTTGGTCGGCTGACCGTTCTCGATGACGACGATCGAATCGCGCAGCTTGGCCACCACCTTGTCAAGGTCGGCGCGGGTGAGCGCGATGCTGACGGTGCGCACCCTGTCTGCGGTGATCAGCTGGCCATAGACGGTCTGCCCAACAAAGCTGACCTTGTAATAGCCTTCGCGCGGCCCGAGCAGCTTCTGCAGTTCGGCGAGCGTCACCGAGCTCGGCGAGAGCACGCGATATTGCGAATATTGGCCGAGCCGCGATTGCAACGCGGTCTGCTCGTTCTGCTGGGTGGTGAGCGATTCGCGCGCCAGGGCCAGCGCGGCGACATCGTCGGGCGTGGGCGAGGGCAGCGCCTCGAGCCGCTGGATCTCGGCGCTGGTGCGCGCGATCTCGCGGGTGCGCGTCACCGCCAGGCGGAACAGCGCCGAGGCTTCGTCATTGCCTTCGGACAGCTCGCGCGCGAGCACTGCCTGGGTCTGTGCGACGCCTGGGCGCTGGAGCAGCTGGCTGGCGGTGAACATGCGCGCTGCGACCGAAGGATCGTTGTCGGCGCGCGCGGCGAGCTGGGCGAAATAGGGCGCCAGCATCTCCTTCATCGCGGCGCGCGCGCTCGGCACGGCCTCTCCCTCGGCGACGATCTCGTCATAGAGCGCGATCGAGGCATCGGCCTCGCCGCGTCGCGCGAGGAATGCGGCAAGGCGTCCCTTGGCGCTGAGCAGGCCGGGCGATTGCGGATATTCGAGCTTGTAGATGTCGAGCGCCTCGGTCAGCCCGGTGCGCGCACCTGCGAAATCGCCGCGCGATTCCTGGATCAGCGCGCGCTGCGTCGCCACCTCCGCGCGCAGCCATCCGGTCGAGCTGATCCGGCCGTTGCGCACTGCGACGATCGTGTCGATGCCCTGTTGCAGCGCGGTCAGCGCCTGATCGCTCTGGCCCGACAGGCGGAGCGCGGTGCCGCGCAGCAGCAGCGCCTGGCCGTCGAGAATCTGCGCGCGCTCGGCCCCGGTCAGGCTCGAATCGACCCCGCCCAGCCGCTTGAGCCCTGCATTCTCGCGGTTGATCTGATCGGCGAGCATCTTGGTGATCTCGCCCTGCGACAGCCGCGTCTCGCCGACCATCTCGGTGTCGATCGACACCTGCCGGTCGAGCACCTTGAGCGCTACTGCCGGGTTGCGCTGGTTGATCGCATCGATCGCGCGGAAATTGCGGATCATCCGCTGGGTGACGCCATCGCTGGCGGCGACCAGCCGATCAGCACGCGCGAACAGCGCGCCTGCGGTGGCGAAATCGCCCATGTTGGACAGCTGCAGCGCCTGATTGGCCAGAAACTCGGCGCTGCGCTCGCTGCCGCCCTGTTCGCGCGCGGCGAGTGTTTCGAAAAATTCGGCGGACTCGGCATAGGCGCCGTAATTGTTGCGGATATAGGCTTCGACCCGCGCCGATTCCTCGTCGAGCGTGCCGGCCTGGATGCGCGCAAATGCGGCGGGATCGCTGACCTGGGTGGTGGCGACATCGACGGTGCCGGGCACGGCGCGGTCGGTGACCAGCGCCGCAAGCGCCAGCTTCAGCGCCGAATCATAACCCGAAAGCCCTTCGGCAACGAAGACCGTATCGCCGCGCACGGCAGCATAGATGCGATAATCGACCCCGGCCTTGGGATCGCTGCATTCGATCACGCTCGCCCCGCCCGCAGTCTCGACCTCGGTAACCTGCTTCTCGCCGCACGACAGACGGGTCTTTGCTGCATCCAGATACTGCGCCAACCGGTCGCCCTCGCCGCCGCGCAGCGCATAGAGCGAGGCCACCGGGCTGGCGGCATCGCGGCACACCACCCGGTAGCCGCGATCGAACATGCTGGTCAGCGCCGGGTCGGTCGGGCGGTATTGTGCCGTGCACAGCACGCCTGCCGAGCCGACGCGGAAGCTGTCACGCAATGCGATCGATTCCTGCGTCTGGGCGAGCGCGGGCGAGCTCAGCCCCGCCGCCAGAGCGACCAGGGCCGTGCCGCCATGCCGCAGCGCGCGGGCCAGGCCTGGCTGAAGGGACGAGGGGCGGATCATGGCTGTCCTCCGGTATCGGGCACGGTTTCGGCAAGCGGCACATCGAGCTGCAGATTGGGGTTGCCGCCGCTGGTCACCGGCTCGTCGATGATCGGCTCGACGCCCAGGCGGCGGGTGTTGACGATGGTCACCGGCGGCATGATCGGCTTGCGCGGAGCGGCCTCGCCACGCGCGGCCTCTTCGGCGACGGCTTCGGCTTCTTCCTGTTCCTGCTGCGCCTCGCGCTCGGCCGCCGGGGTCGGTGGCGGCGGACCGGCATGGCTGATCACGGTCGGACCGGTCTCGGTAATGCCGCCCCCGCCGCACGCGATGGCGCTCAGCAGACAGCCGTTGACGCTGGACGTGCTGGTAAAGCCGCTCGGGCCGCCGCTGTCCTGTCCGGTGCTGCTCGTCGAGCGCGGGAAGATCAGGTCGCGCACCGAGGTGCCGTTGCGCACCAGATCGCCGGTATCGAGCAGCTGGCCATAGATCACCAGATCGATCAGGTTGGGCGTGCCCTGGCTCTGCGAACTGCGCGGGGTCACTTGGAAGCTGCCGACGCGGCCGAAGAAACCGGCGTTGAGCAGCGAGGTACCGGTATTCTGGATCAGCAGCGTGCTGCCCACCGTGAACCTCAGGCTCGAGGCCTGGATCACGCCATCGGGGCGTGCGGTGGTGATCGGCAGGCCGAGCGCGGTGTCGCGTCCGACGAAATTGACGTTTTCCGCGAGCCGCTCGAGCAGCGAGGCGCTCGCGACATGGATGTTGTTGGCGTTGATCGAGAGGATGCCGCCCGGCGAGCTGCCGTTGAGGAAGAGCCCGCCGGTATCGGCGTTGATCTCTACGCGGCCCGCATTGAGCGACACGCGGTTGGTGGCCGCCATCGCGTTGAACACGGCATTGCCGTTGACCCGGATGGTCCCCGGAGTGTTGATCGTCAGGCTGCCTTCGGACCCGTTGAGATTGACGCCGCTCGACGCGCTCGACCCGTTCATCGTCAGCGCGCGAATCTCGACGCCGGTACCGGTCGACGAGACATTGGGCGCGTTGATGACGATGGCCTGCGCGCGGATTCGCGAAATCTCGCTGCCGTCGAGCGTGTAGCCGCTCTGCTGCGACTGGCTATCGCCCGTGCCGCCGATGACCACCGCGCCGCTGCGATTGGCGGTCAGCGTGATCGTGCCCGTGTTGGCATTGCCCAGGCCGCCGCCTTGCGAGAAGGCGATATCGCCCGAGCTGATCGCGATGGTGGGAGCGGCCGCTAGCCCGCCGAACACCGCCGTGCCGCCGACGTCCAGGCTGATCCGCGTGCCTGCCGTGATCGTGCTGTTGGCCGAGAAGGTGCTGGTCGAGGCGCCGAGCAGCGTTCCGGTCGTCGTCGCGCCGATCGACACGCTGCCGCCGACGCGCGTGGGGGTGGCAGCGAGCAGGGCGGCGAGGTCGATCTGCGACAGGTTGGCGGTCGGCGCCAGGCCCGCGCTGCTGGCGAGCAGCGTCGTGCCGCTGGTGCCGGTGGCGATGCTGCCCGTGCTGATGCCCTGCGAGGCGAGCAGCAGCGCGTTGGTGCCGGTGGTGACGTTGCCGGTGTTGAGATTGCCGTTCAGCGCCGCGGCGAACACCGCATTAGTCGCCTGGAGCGCGCCGGTGGTCACGCTGGCGCCGCGAACGCGGATCTCGTTGGTCGAGCTGATCGCGCCGGTCACGATGCCCTGGTTGGCGCGCGCCAGCACGGTTCCGCCTGCGGTGATCGCGCCGGTGGTGATGCTGGTGGCGTTGCCGAAATTGCCCTGGCCGTCATCCGATCCGATGCCGAGCAGGCCGAAGCTGTTGATCGTGCCGGTGGTGATCGTGCCGCCCGCGCCGAGGCCAATGTTGAACCCGGTCGAGGTCGTGCCGGCGGCGGTGGTGCGCAGGTTGCCCAGCGTCATGTTGCCGGTGACGATCGTGCCGATCGAGGTGCCTGCGGTAATGTCGCCGCCGGTCACCGATCCCGTCACGTTGAACTGGGTATTGGTGGCCGAACTGAGCGCGCCAAAGGCCAGGTTGCCGCCGGTCGCGCCGATGGTGATGCCGGCGGTGGTGGCGGTGACGTTGGCCAGCGTGGCTGCGGTGCCGCTGATGCTGACCGCCGCCGCCGTGATCGCGCCGGTCGAGGTGAAGCTCGCCGCGCGCGAACGCAGCTGCGCCGCGCCGGTCGCGGTCACGCCGCCGATGCTGACCGCGCCCTGGCCATCGACCGTGACCGCCAGATTGGCGCCGGTGCCGGTTGCAAGCGTGCCTGCGGTGATCGTGCCTGCAGAAGTGAGCACGATATTGCCCGCGCTGGCGCTGATCGCCCCGGTGCCGAGCGCGCCGCTGGTGGTGGTGAGGTTGACGCCGAGCGCCCCGTTCATCGCCTGCGCCGTGATGCTGTTGGCGGTGATCGCGATGCCGCCGGTCGCCGCCGTCACGGTCCCGCCGAAATTGGCCCCCGTGCCGACGCCTGCGCGGACATTGCCCGAGGAAACGCCGCCATTGACGGCGAGGCCGCCCGTCGTGCGGACGGGCGCGAGGGCAAATAGCGGCGTCGGGTCGAAATCCGGTCCCAGAGCCGAGACCATCGAGGCATTGCCGACATAGAAATAGCGGTTGGCCGCACTGCCCGTGGTCACAGGGCCGCCAAAGGCGATGTCGCCGGTGCCCAAAACCACGATATTCTCGCCGCTGCTCAGCGATCCGGCGGTTATCGTTCCGGCAGCGATGAAGCCGATATTGCGCGCGCCGGTGAGGTTGCCGACCTGGATATTCCCGGTCTGCGACAGCAGGCCGACGCTGTAGCTCGTCGTCGGCACCGCACCGGAGGCGTTGACATTTCCGCCCGTGATGTTTCCGAGCGCCTCTATCGCGAATTCCAGCCCCGTCACGGCATTGCCGAACTGAACCGATCCGACGGCTTCGATATCGGTGTCCTCGCCCGAGCTGATGTCGCCCAGCACCATGTTGCCAGCCCGGGTATCGAGCACGATGAACGTGCCGGCCGCAAGGTTGCCGATGGTCATGTTGCCGGCATTGACCAGCAGGTCGATATAACCGTTGGTGGCGGTCACGGCAGAGAGGGTCAGCCCATTTGCTGCCGTCATGGCGACAAAATTGGCGGCGGTTATCACGCCTGCATTGATCGCGCCCGAGGTCGATGTGAGATTGACATGGTTGCCGGACGTCAGGTTGCCGAGCTGCAGCGCCGCGCCCTGCATGCCGATGACGCCGCCAGCGTTGATGTTGCCAAGGTTGATCGTACCAGTCGCTACGGCCGTGAAGCTGCCGGGCGTGGCCAGATTGGCGGTGACGATGATCGCGCCATCGGATCGCAGATCCATGGCACTGGCCGTGATCGTGCCGATATTGGTCGGGCTTGTCACCACCGTGTCGGCGACGAAGCTTCCCGCTTGCAAGCCGAACCCACCTGCCGTGACCGATCCATTGTTGACCAGAACCGATAGCTGGCCCGGTGTAATGAAGGTGAAGCTGTTCGCGATGTTTACCGCTGCATCGGTCACCCGGATGTAATCCTCGACGATACCGGTCGGATCTGGCGCATCGCCGGCATTGCCGATGTTGAACACCAGACTGTTGGCCGTCAGGTCGCCATTGACCGCGCGGACGAACGACCCCGTCTCCTGGGTGGTCGTGCCGCTGATGGCACCGGTTCCCCCCGTGCCCCTGGCAATCGCGATGATGTCGTTCGCGATCAGGGTGCCGCGGTTGGTGGGTGCCTGGAACTGCTCGGTGCTTTCCAGACCGATCACGCCGCCGATCGCATTGCCGCCATTGCCGGCAAGCGCCCCCCCGCCACCATTGCCGCCATCAGCATTGGCCAGCATGGTAAGGTTATTGACCCGGGTCAGCGATCCGCGCGTGGCGAAGAAGATATCGCCGCCATCACCCAGCCCACCATTGCCGCCATTGCCGTTGCCGGTGGTGCCGACGCCGCCATCGCCGCCAGCGCCGCCAAAGCCATTGGCCTGAAGCGAGGCATCGGTCATCACCATGAAGCCGGTCGGCGTTGGATTGGGGCCGGTGGTGATCGTGCTGCTGACCGTGCCGATCTGCGTGTTGCCGCCGGTGCCGATGCCGCCAGCGCCGCCATTACCGCCAAGGCCGGCAGATCCCGTGCCGCCCGCGCCGCCTGCGCCGCCAAAGCCGTTCATCGACACCTGCAGAGTCAGGATGTCGAGCTGGCCGCCGCGCGCCGTGCCGATGGCCTGGGTCTGCCCGCCCGTGGCATTGCCGCCCGCGCCGCCCGCGCCGCCGACCGTGCCATTGGCCCCAGCGCCGCCCGCGCCGCCAAAGGCGTCGGCAAGCAGCGTCACATTGTCGAAATCGAGCAGCCGGGTGGCCTGGCTGCCGCCGGAGATCAGGGTAGCGAGGCCCCCCGTCGCATCGCCGCCGCGTCCGCCCAGCGCGCCGTCGCCGCCACGCGCCACAGCCGCGACGAACATGTCGCCGCCGGTCATGTTGCTCTCGTTCGCGCCGATGCGCGAGGTACCGCCGGCACCGGCACCACCATTGCCCGCCACCAGCGCATTGCCGCCGGTGCCATTGGCGACCATCGAGATAAGGCCGCCGAAATTGAAGCTGCCGATCACCCCGATCGTGCCGGTTTCGCTCAGGCCGCCCGTGCCCGCGCCGCCATTGCCGCTCTGTGCCGATCCGCCGATGCCGTTTGCCGCCAGGGTCAGCGCGTTGCCGAAGACCATCTGGCCGCCGCCGGTGCCGAACACCACCGCTGCGGTGCGGCCGCCGGTGGCATTGCCGCCATTGCCGGTCAGCAGGCTGTCGCCGCCAAAGGCGCTGGCATCCAGCGAGGTCGTGCCCAGGATGCTGATCGAGCCCGATTGCGCCTGAACCGCTACGGTGCCCCCCAACGCATCGCCGATGGTACCGGTAAATGCAGAGCCCGAATCCCCGATCGCATCAGCGACGAGATTGGCCGAAATTGTGATGTTTCCGCCGCTATCGCGCGATTCGACGATCGCCGAACCGCCGGTCGCGGCGCCCGAATTGCCTGCGCCGTCACGTACGACGCCGCTCAGGCCCTGCGCCGACATGAATACATTCTGGCTGAGCGCGATCTGGCCATTGCCCAGCGAGAGGATATTGGCAAAGCCGCCGGTCGCCGCTCCGCTATTGCCGCCTGCAGCGCCCGATCCGCCGAACGCGGACGCGTTCATGTTGGTCTCGCCGGTCACGGTGACCCTACCGTTGGTCTGCGCGAAGATCTGCGCATCGCCGCCATCGCCAACGCCGCCCGAGGTGCCAACGCCCGAGCCTTGGCCGCCAAAGCCCTGTGCGCTCAGTTCGGCGGTGCTGCCGATCTGGATGATGCCGCCCAGGATCGATCCGATGATCGCCTGGCCGCCGGTGCCGATGCCCCCCGATCCGTTGCCGCTGATCGCGCTTCCGCCGGTGCCATCGGCATTGGTCGTACCGATGCCCCCGATCGAGAGCGTGCCCGCGCCGGCACCCAGATTGGCAAGCCCGCCGGTCCCGTTGCCGCCGCGAAGACCGCCAAAGCTCGCACCGCCAAAGCCTCGCGCATCGGTCGATGCGTTGCCGGTGATGGTGATCAAGCGATCGTTGACCGCGATGCGCACATCGCCGCCTTGGCCGTTGCCTGCAATGCCGTCGCCGCCGCCCGTATTGTCACCACCCGTGCCGGTAGCAGCGACGAAGGCATTGCCGGTGATGGTGATCTGGCCTCCGCCATTCTGCGAGATGGACGCATTGCCGCCCGTGCCGTTGCCGCCATCGACCCCGGTCAGCGAAGAGCTGAAAGCGGCGCCATTGGCATTGATGTCGACATCACCGGTGATGTTGAGGATGCTGTTGCCGTTGGCGATCATCTGCGCGCTGCCGCCGGTGCCGTTGCCGCTGCGACCAAGGCCCGCCTGCTGCGCGCTGCCGCCGACGCCGCCTGCCGTGATCTGCACGCCACCATTCAGCGTCATCGTGCCAGCGCCCTGTCCGCTGACAAACGCGCCTCCGCCGGTTGCGTTTGCTCCGCCAAGGCCATCGCCACCGATGGTGCCGTCGCCGCCGAGGCCGAGCGCGTCGATCTGGGTCAGACCTTGTACGGTGATGGAGCCGCCGCTCTGGACAGGCGACAACGTGAGCGTGGCATTGCCGCCGCGCCCCGTGCCGCCGACCGAGGTTGCGCTGGTGCCGCTGATGCCGCCGACACCGGTTGCCTGCAAAGTCAGCCTGGAAGCGAAGCTCAGCACGCCACCATTGCCGAAAATCTGGCCTGTGGCGCGTCCGCCGGTGCCATTGCCACCATTGCCGGTGCCATCATCGGCATTGCCGCCGAACCCGAATCCGGTGAGTGTGGCATCGCCTGCGACGTTGATCCGTCCGCCGACGCCTGCATTGATCGTGCTGTTTCCGCCGATGCCAGCGCCGCCCGTGCCCAGATTGAAAGCCGAGCCGCCAAAGCCGTCCGCATTGCCGAGAATCGAGCCGTTGATGGTCAGGACATTGTTGGCGCTGGCAATGCCATTGCCCGCGCCGGAATCGATCTGGATCGATCCTCCCCGCCCGATGCCGCCATTGCCGTTGCCGAAATTGCTGCTGCCAAAGCCATTGGCGCTGATCTGGACGTTGCCCCCAATCAGCATCGTCGAATTGGTATCGGCAGAGGAGTTGCGGCCGGAACTCACGATGACGGTGCCGCCGGTGCCCGTGTTACCGGTGGTGCCGGTGCTCCCGCTGCTGCCCGCGCGGCCGTCCGCACTGACAGTCAGCGTGCCGACGATATCCAGCAGCGAATTGCCATAGGAACGGATATCGGCAATGCCGCCCGTCCCGGCGCCAACAGCGCCGCCACTCAAATTGCCCGCACCTTCGCCATTGGCCGAAACGCTCACATTGCGCAGCGCCCGGACCGTACCGCCATCAAACGCGTAGAGCTGAGCCACGCCACCTGTGACAGACTGGCCGTCGATGGTGCCCACCCGATCTGCAGAGATCAGCAGATCGCCGGCAATGGTGGCGATCCCGCCGTTCCGCCCATAAAGCCTCGCAGCGCCCGCCGAATACAGGGACAGATTGCTGGCGAAATTCAGGTTTCCGGCGATGGCGTCGGCGATGATCTCGGTTGATCCGGCCCCCTGCATGGCCGAGTTGACATTCGAATTGACGATGAAGAATCGCGCCTGCTGGGCCGGATTCACCGGGGCATTCGTATCGATCGTATCGCCGAAGACGTTGTACCCGGCCGACAAGACGATCGAGTTGCCGACGATATCGGCAGCACCGGCCACATCAAAGCCCAGAGTGCTGCCTGCCCCGATCAGATTGTAGATGGCGTTGTTCTTGGGAACGGCCACCATGTAGATGCGGTGATTGTCTCCAGCGCCGCTGCTCACCGGTCCGGCGGTCGTGCCATCGTGGAAGATAGCGGCATTGCCGTTGACGGGGTCGTTCGACGCCGGGTCGCCATTGGTCCCGGTGGTGATCTGAATGTCGAACAGTCCGCCCGTGCCGAAGGTGATCGTCGCCGCCTCGGCACCGACCATCAGCGCCGATCCGTTGACGTCGACCGTACCTCGCTGACGGATGATCGGCGAGACCATCGCAACATAGCTGTTCTGAGGTGTCGCCTGAACCAGCGCGCCCGGATCGATCTGCACATAGCTGGTCGCCGATGCCGCCGGGCCGAGGGTGAAGCTGCCGCCTGCATCGATGAAATTGCCTGCGCCGTCGCGCACCGGGTCGAGACTGGTCAGCAGCAACCCGCCGACATCGATCACTCCGGTCGATCCGATGACGATCCCGCCGGGGCTGTAGAACCAGACATTGCCGCCCTGGACCAGGCCAGCCCCGGTCTGCAGCTGGCTGATGATCGTGCCGTTCATCGCGATCGCGCGACTGGGATCGGTGGGGATGATGCGGTTGAGAACGGTGAAATTGTTCTGCGCTGTGGGGTTGTTGCGGAAGAAGGCGGTCCGGCCGTTGGGCAGGAAGTTGATGACGCCGCCGCCGATCGCGGTGTCGTTGGTGGTCCAGTTGATCACCGCCTGGTTGGTATCGACGCGGATATTGTCGGTGCCCGTGCCGCGCGTGATGTTCACCCCGCCCGATACCACCGTGGGCGTCCCCTCGAACGCGCCGCCGCCTGGTGCTACCTGGGCAAAGGCGGGCCCCGCCGTGCCGATGGCCAGCCCGGTGGCAAGCGCCATCGCGGAAGTCGCCTTGGCCAGCAGGATGCGGCGGGCGGTCAGGGTGCGGTCATGGGCCATTATCGGGCTCCCCAGGGCAGAAGCAGGGTGGTGAGGGTGAACAGGATGCGCGGATCGGGCGTGTCGGTGCGCAGGCCGGCGGCGTCGGTCGGCACCGCGACGGTGACATCGAGCCGGAACCGGTCGCTCAGCCGTGCGCGTGCACCGATGCCGACCGAGCTCAGCCGCTGCGGATCGCCGGGGCGGCCATCGTCCCAGGTCCAGGCGACATCCATGAAGGCAAAGGGCTGGAACGAGAAATCGACATCCTTGATCGGGCTGATCTGCGGCCCGCGCAGCTCGGCCTGGAAGCCGACGCCATCGTCGCCGACGATCGTGCCCGGATCATAGCCGCGCCCGATGGTGAAGTTGCCGCCCGAATATTCCTCGAAGCTGAGCACCGGATCGAAGGCGAGCTGGCCTCGGCCGCGGATGAAGATCGAGCCCTGGTCGCCCAGCGCCGCCTCGGCGGAGAGTTCGCCGCGGATCAGAGTCGAGGTCGGGTCGCCGTCGCCGCGCGTGGTCGGGGTACGCACCAGCGCGCAGACGAAATTGCATGGATCGCTCGCACCAAGGATGGACAGGCCCTGGCGGAATTCGAGCAGCCCGGCCATGCGCCAGCGCGGCGAGGCGCCATTCGCCATGTCGATCGCCTCGCCCGACAGCTGGGCATAGGCGATGCGGATGCGGTCGCGCGACAGCGGGCCGATGAAATCGATGTCCTGATCGACATAATCCAGGCCCACCGCGCTGTAGAGCGAGCCGGCCTGGCTGCGCAGCAGCGGATAGCGCGCCTCGGCGCTGGCGAGCAGGGTGGTCGCGGTGATCTTGGCGGCGACCCCGGCAGGCAAGTTGATGTCGGGCTCGGTCCAGGCATAGGTGAAGCGCCCGGCCAGGGTCAGGCCTTCCGATCCGACGCGGAATTCGTGACCCGCCTGCACGATCTGCTGTTCCTGGAAATCGAGCGTCGAATAGGCCGAGACATAGGTGCGGTCGCCCATGCCGGTCAGGCCATAGAATTGCGCTCGCAGCTGCGCGCCATAGGGGCCGGCATCGCGCGCGGCCAGGTTCTGGACGTTGAGATCAACCTCGAACGGGGTGCGCCGCACCGTGACGTCGCCGATCAGCTCGCCCGGGCCGGTGCCCGCCGGCACCAGCGTCAGCCGGATGTCATAGCCCGGCAGGTCGCGCGCGAGCAGCAGATAGCGTTCGGCCAGCTTCTGGTTGAACACCGTGCCTTCGGTCAGCCGCTCGAGATAGCTGGCGACCAGCTTTTCGCCATTGCCCGCATCGCCGCGCACGCGGATCTGGGTGAGCTTGGCATAGAGCACCTCGAACTGCACCACGCCATTGTCGATGCGCTGGGTGGGCACCTGCACGGCGGCGATATAGCCGTCGCGGCGCAGCTTGGTGGCAACCGCATCGCGGATTTCGCACAGCACCGCGACCGGCTGTTCGGTGCCGATATAGCGTTCGTAGAGCGGGCGCAGCTCGATCGGCGCAATCGGGCCCAGATTGTTGAAGCGGGCCTCGCTGAGCGTCAGCTTGACATTGGCATAGGCAGGATCGGCCAGCGGGCAGGGCGCGCGCTCGATATCGCCTTCGACGGTCAGCCGCGCCGGACGCTCGGCGCGCTGCTGCACCGGACGCTCGATTTCCTCACGCGTGGGCGGGGACGGAACATTGACCTGCTGGGCGTGCGCTGCCGTCGTCCACAACAGCCCGGCACAGGTCGCGGTGCCGAGAATCGGCCGTCGTGTGCGGAAAAAGCTGGTCGCCAAGATCACCCCCTGTAGCCTTTGCGGACACCGGGGGAGAACGGACCCTACCCATCACCCCGGACCGAATTCTGGATCACGCCGCAGTTATTCCACTGGCGTTTTCCCGGGCGACCTTGGGCTAAGTCTTAACGCAGCCTCATTCCGGGGGCAACCCGCAAATGCCTTTTGCCAAGAAAATTATCCAGACTTAACATATGCTTGCTGCCATCGCTCTGAGCGGACCAGTAAAAATGTATCGGTGATTGATTTTGTTAAGCAATTTGCCGGAAAGGCCGGTCTGGCCACGCGTCGGGCGAATGTTCCGTGACGGGACGGCGGCTCGCCGCTTTCCCTCTCGTTCGACTCGCGCTATGCGCCCGGCCCATGACCAGCCAGCCCCAGCCCAAATCGTGGATCGCATCCATTCACGCCTATGTTCCCGGCAAGTCGGTCGGCGATGACGGCCGTCCGCTCGTCAAGCTCTCCGCCAACGAGAACCCGCTTGGCACCAGCCCGGCAGCGCTGGAGGCACGCGCGCACGGTGCGGCGCTCGCCCCCTCGCTCTATCCCGATCCGGACAGCACCGCGCTGCGCGAGGCGATCGGCAAGCTGCACGGGCTCGATCCGGCGCGCATCGTGTGCGGGACGGGATCGGACGAGCTGCTCAACCTGGCGGCCCAGGGCTATGCCGGGCAGGGCGATGAGGTCGTGTATGTCCGCTACGGCTTTTCGGTCTACGACATTGCCGCACGGCGCTGCGGCGCGACGCCGGTAGTTGCGCCAGACAACTTCTATGCCACCGATGTCGATGCGCTGCTCGCCTGCATCACCGATCGCACCCGCGTCGTCTATCTCGCCAACCCCAACAACCCCACCGGTACGCTGACACCCCGTGCGGAGATCGCGCGGCTGCATGCCGGTCTGCCGTCGGATGTGCTGCTGGTGCTCGACCAGGCCTATTCGGAATATCTGGATGCGGACGAGGATGATCACGGGCTCGATCTGGCGCGCGACCATGCCAATGTGCTGGTCACGCGCACCTTCTCCAAAATCTATGGCCTGGCGGGCGAACGCATCGGCTGGGGCTATGGCGCGCCAGGCATCATCGACACGCTGAACAGGATCCGCGGGCCGTTCAACGTAACGCTCACCGGCCAGGCCGCGGCGCTGGCAGCGCTGGCGGACACCGATTTCGTCACCCGCTCGCGCGAGCACAATGCGCGCTGGCGGCAATGGCTGGCGGGCGAACTCGCGCAGCTCGGCAATCATGGCGTGACCGTGGTGCCGAGCCATGCCAATTTCCTGCTCGTGCTGTTCGAGGGCGCGGTGAGCGCGGAAGCGGCTTATGCGGCGCTGATGCAGGCGGGCTATATCGTGCGCTGGCCCAAGGGCCAGGGGCTGGGCCATGCGCTGCGCATCACCATCGGCGAGGAAGCGCATATGCGCGCTATCGCCGCCGTGCTGCGCGATCTGGTGACCGCATGAGCGCGCCGTTCGGCACGATCGCGATCGTCGGGCTCGGTCTGATCGGCTCGTCGATCGCGCGCGCGGTGCGCCAGGCGCTGCCCGACACCCGCATCCTGGGCTATGACCGCAGCGCCGATGTCTGCGCGCGGGCCGAGGCGATCGGGCTGTGCGACGGCTATCACGCCGCATTCGGCTCCGAACTGGCGAGCGCCGAGATGGTCATCCTGTGCGTCCCCGTCGGCGCGATGGCCGCGGCCGCCGCTGCCATGGCCCCGCATCTCTCGCCCGAGACGATCATTAGCGATGTCGGCTCGTGCAAGGCGAGCGTGCTCACTGCTTTGCGCTCGGCGCTGCCCGAGGCCGTGATCGTGCCCGCGCACCCGGTCGCGGGCACCGAGAATAGCGGACCGGAGGCAGGCTTTGCGTCCTTGTTCAAGGGCCGCTGGTGCATCCTGACCCCCGATGACGGCGCCGATGCGGCGGCGTGCGAGCGAGTTGCCGCGTTCTGGCAGGCGCTCGGCGCCAATGTCGAGACGATGGAGGCCGCCCACCATGACCTCGTGCTCGCGGTGACCAGCCATCTGCCGCACCTCATCGCCTATACCATCGTCGGCACCGCCAGCGATCTCGAAGGCGTGACGCAGAGCGAGGTGATTAAATATTCCGCAGGGGGTTTCCGCGATTTCACCCGCATCGCCGCCAGCGACCCGGTGATGTGGCGCGACGTGTTCCTGTCGAACAAGGACGCGGTGCTCGAGATGCTCCAGCGCTTCTCGGAGGACCTCTCGGCACTGCAGCGCGCGATCCGCTGGGACAAGGGCGACGAGCTCGAAGCCCTGTTCACCCGCACCCGCGCGATCCGCCGCTCGATCATCGAACAGGGCCAGGACGATGCCAAGCCCGATTTCGGGCGGACGCACAGCTAGGTCGGAAACGGCACCAGCAATCCGCAGTGCGCTCCCCTCCCTGAAGGGGAGGGGAGCAATAGGGGGCGAATTACTCGCCCGCATCCGCCACCGGCTCGACCGGCAGCGCTTCGGGTTCCGCCGCGGGTGCTGTCGCCTCTACCGGTGCATCTGCCGCGCCCCGGATCAGGTGGAACCGGTCCTGCCGCCCGTCGAGATACGCCACCTTTTCGCCATCGAAGAACATGTCCTCCTCGGTGCGGAACGAGACCGCCTTGTCGCCCCATTCGGGCACGTTGTTGGTAACGGCGAGCTCGATCGACCAGGCGGTATTGGCGCGGACGAGATAGCGGCCTGCCGGGCTGCTGTCCTGATTGTCCCAGAAGCCGATCGCCGGGCCTGCACCATGCCCGTGGAAACCGATAGGGTGCGAATAGATGCTCGGCTGATAGCCCGAAGAGATCGCCCTGGCGCGCGCTGCGGCGAGCAGGTCGTTGCCGGTCAGGCCGACGCGGAATTCGCCGGTCAGCATGTCCTGCACCGCATTGGCGGCGGCAAGGCCTGCCTTCAGGCCATCGGGCGCGTCGTTCTCGCCGGGCTTGAGGACATAGGCGAGATGCTGGGTATCGGTGTTGAGCCCGAGATAGGTGATGCCGAAATCGGTCCACAGCATGTCGCCGGGCTGGATGATGGCATCGCCGGTCAGTTCGCCCGCCTCGCTGGCGCGGAAGATGTTGATCGACGGATGGAACCAGGTCTTGAGGCCCAGCGCGCTGATCTTCTCGCGCATCCACCACTGCACATCCTCGGCCGTGGTCTTGCCCGGCGTGATGACCTTGTCGGACAGCGCCTCGGCGATGATCGCGTGCGCCAGGCGAACGATCGAGGGATAGACCTCCATCTCGGCCGGGATACGCGTTTCCAGCCAGCCGATCGCGAGCGGACCGGCGGGCACGATGCGCTCGCGAAATTCGGGGGCCAGCGCGCCGACGAAATCCTCGTACTGGCTGTGGCTCAGGCCATCGGCGAGCGCGGTCTGCGACGAGATGTTGAGCGCGATCTTCTGCGGGTTGCGCTCGGCGACGATCTCGGCGAGGCGCTTCCACTGGTCGGGCTGTTGCTCGGGCACCCAGGCAGGCGCAAACAGCCCGGCCAGGCCGTAGCGGCTCACCGTCATCCGCTCGACCGGCTTGCCTTCGCCCGGATCGAAGAACACCAGGATCGTGCGTCGCCGCGCGTGCATCGAGCGGGCATCGAGCATGGTCGCGACCACCGGGTCCTCGTCATATTCGCGCGCGATCAGCACCCACATATCGACGCCCTGTTCGCGCATCAGCGCAGGCACGACCGTCTCCAGCCGCTGGGCGAGCCAGGCGTCGCGCAGCTTCGCCTGGTCGCGCAGGGGCAGGATGGCGGGATAGTCTGGAGCCTCTGCCTCGGCGGTATTGCCAGGCGCCTGTGCTAATGCAGGAGCGGAAAGGGAGAGGCAGGATGCCAGTGCGGCAGACAGGATCGATGCGGCGGTCTTCATGAGGCTCCCCGGATGTTGCAGGCTTGCCTTCTGCCTAGCCGGTCGCTCCCGGTTGCGCCACCCCGTGCTGCGGGGCGAGCGCGCCGGGCCAGTCGATCTCGGGCCAGCCGCGTTCGCGCGCGACGACGCGCATCGGCATATGCGCATTGGTGACAAATGCCTCGTGCGCCAGTTCGAGCATCGGAATGTCGGAGACATGGTCCGAATAGCAGCGGATAGCGCACTGTGCGGGATCGAGCCCGTGTTCGGCCATCCAGGCGGCGATCATCTCCGCCTTGTGGATGCCGTAGCAATTGTGCCCGGCAATCTTCGGCTGCACGGTGCCGTGCGAGGAGACAAGGTCGGTCGCGATCACGTCGTCGATCCCCAGGCGCCGCGCGATCGCCTCGACATAGAGCCGGTAGGATGCGGTGGCGATGACGATGCGATAGCCCTCGGCGCGATCGGCGGCGATACGCTCGAGCGCGCCGGGGCGGATATTGGTGGCAAAGACATGCTCGGCATGGGCCGCCATGGATTCTGCAGCCGAAGCAACCCGAAGCTCGCCGAGCAGCAGCCTCTGGTTGATCTGCTTGAGCTGGTCGCGGCTGACCAGACGCAGCACATAGCCGATCGCGGCGAGCAGCGAGAGCGGCAGCAGCACCAGCCGCCACGGCGCATGGCGCAACGCCATCCACAGCAGGAAGCGCGCATATGTCGGATGGACGGTAATCGTCCGATCCATATCGTAAAAGGCCAGCCTCTCCCCCACGCCCGCGAGCATTAACGCCAATGCGGCGGGAAACAAGCCGGTGCTTGCCGCGTATGGCCTGCATGATGGCAAAATCCGTTGCGACCAATTGTGCGCCAAGGTGCTTGTGATCGCACCGTTTATCGCACAAGAAGGGCGGTATATGGGTGCCCCGGCCGACTTTGCGATCGAAGAGCGCGGTGAAACCGGCGCGGTGCTGCGCTTTTCCGGCAATCTCGACATCACCACCATTGCCGATCTGGACCGAAGGCTGAAGGCCATCGACCAGCAGGTTTCGCTGATCGATATGGCCGATGCGGGGCATATCGATACCGTCGGCGCCTGGGTCGTCTATCGCCTGGCGCGCGATCACCGTTGCGAGATCGTAAACCTGAGCGAATCGGGCAGCCGCCTGGTCGAGGCGGTGGGCCGATCGGACATCAGCGATATCGAGCCGCCGCATCGGCCCAATGTGTTTGCCCGCGTGCTCGGCAGCGTCGGCGAAGCGACGATGACCGCCTTGGGCTCGATGCTCGGCATGCTCGGCTTTTTCGGCGCGCTGGTGCGCTCGGTGATCTCGCTGATCGCGCATCCGCGCCGCATCCGCTGGGCCGCAACCGTGCGCCATTTCGAGCTGGTCGGCGTGTCGGCGCTCGGCATTGTCGGGCTGATGAGCTTCCTGATCGGCATCGTCATCGCGCAGCAGGGCGCGGTGCAGCTGCGCCAGTTCGGCGCGGAGGTGTTCACGGTCAACCTGGTCGGGCGACTGACCATCCGCGAGCTCGGCGTGCTGATGACCGCAATTATGGTTGCGGGCCGATCGGGCAGCGCCTTTGCCGCGCAGATCGGCACGATGAAGCTTACCGAAGAGGTCGATGCGATGCGCACCATCGGCGTCTCGCCGGTCGAGGCGCTGGTGCTGCCGCGCGTGACCGCTGCGGTGCTGATGATGCCGCTGCTCGGCTTCTATTCGATGATCGTCGCGATGATCGGCGGCGCGTTCCTATGCTGGATCGTGCTCGAGATCCCGCCTGCCACTTTTGTCGTGCGCATCCAGGAAGTGGTGCCGATTACCGATTTCTATGTCGGCATGATCAAGGCGCCGGTCTTCGGCCTGATCATCGCGCTCGCCGGCTGCTATCAGGGCATGCAGGTGCGCGGCAATGCCGAGGAAGTCGGGATGCGCACCACCGCCGCCGTGGTCCAGGCGATCTTCATGGTCATTGTGCTCGACGCGTTCTTCGCGGTCTTCTTTACCGAAGTGGGCTGGGGATGAGCGCGGCGCGGGAAAAGGACTGCGACGTCGCGATCCGCATCACGGGGCTGACCAACAGCTTCGGCGAGCAGGTGGTGCATCAGGACCTGTCGCTCGACGTGCGGCATGGCGAGATTCTGGGCGTGGTCGGCGGGTCGGGTACCGGCAAGTCGGTGCTGATGCGATCGATCATCGGGCTGCAACGTCCCGATGCCGGGCGCATAGAGGTGCTGGGTGAATCGATCCTCGACGGCGAGGAAGAGGATGTCTCGATCCGCAGCCGCTGGGGCGTGCTGTTCCAGGGCGGGGCGCTGTTCTCGACGCTCACCGTCGCCGAGAACGTGATGGTACCGCTCGCCGAATTCTATCCGCATATCTCGCGCAAGCTGCGGCGCGAGATCGCATTGTACAAGATCGCGCTGTCGGGCCTGCCCGAAGATGCGGCGGACAAATATCCGTCCGAGCTTTCGGGCGGGATGAAAAAGCGCGCAGGGCTCGCGCGCGCGCTGGCGCTCGACCCCGACGTGCTGTTCCTCGACGAGCCGACTGCCGGGCTCGACCCGATCGGTGCGGCGCGCTTCGATGCGCTGACCCGCGAGCTGCAGCGGACGCTGGGCCTGACCGTGTTCCTGATCACGCACGATCTCGATACGCTGCACGAGATCTGCGACCGGGTGGCGGTGCTCGCGGACAAGAAGGTGATCGCCATCGGCACCATTCCCGAGCTGCTCGCCACCGATCATCCGTGGATCCAGGAATATTTCAACGGCCCGCGCGGTCGCGCAGCCGCTGTCAGCCATGCCGACGAGGAGCTGAAGCGCAAGCGCCTTCCGGCCAGCAGCAAGAGCCGGGGGTTCCTGCGATGACCATCCGGAACGCCGCCACCGCTTTGGCGGTTTACACCATCAGAACATCAGGGGCATAACCAACGCCATGGAAACACGCGCCAATCATGTCTGGGTGGGGACCGTCACCCTGGTGCTGCTGGCAGGCATTGCCGCCTTTGTCATCTGGCTGGCGGGGCTGGGCGAGACCGATCGCCAGCCCTATGACATCTTCTTCAAGACCTCGGTCGACGGCATCGCCAAGGGATCGGTGGTCGCCTATTCGGGCGTGCCCTCGGGCCAGGTGACCGAGATCGCGCTGTGGGCCAAGGACCCGCAGTTCGTGCGCGTGCGGATAGAGGTCGATGCGCATGTGCCGATCCTCGAAGGCACCACCGCAACCATCCAGGGCGTCGGCTTTACCGGCGTGTCGCAGATCCAGCTCGACGGTGCCAAGCAGGGCGCGCCCGAGATCACCGAGCCGGGACCCGAAGGCGTGCCTGTCATCCCGACCAAGCCCGGCGCGCTCGGCGAACTGCTCAACAATGCGCCGCTGCTGATCGAGCGGCTGGCGACATTGACCGAGCGCTTCACCCAGGTCCTCTCGGACGAAAACCAGAAGTCGATCTCGATCCTGCTCAAGAATTCGGGCCGGCTGACCGGGGAGCTGGCCGACAGCGCGCCCGAATTGCGCGCCGCGCTTGCCGAGCTGCGCGTGACGCTGACCAAGGCGGGGGTCGCCGCCGAGCAACTCGGCATGACCGCGCAATCGACCAAGGAAGTGCTCGACAGCGAAGGCCGCCCGCTGGCGCGGCAGCTCGCCAAGACGCTGGCCGATACCGACAAGGCGCTGGTCAAGCTGACCGAGACGATGGAAGAGGCAAAGCCCGGTCTGCGCCAGTTCTCGACCACCACATTGCCCGAGACCGAGGCGCTGGTGCGCGACCTGCGCGTCACCGCGCGCGCGCTGTCGGCGATCACCGAGAAGATCGATCAGGAAGGCGCAGGCGGACTGCTCAGCGCGCCGCCGCTGCCCGATTACAAGCCGAAGAATTGAGAGGCCCCGCCATGACCGCCACGTTCCGTTCATTGCTGGCCGCCGGGGCTGCCTGCGCCTTGCTCGCCGGTTGCGTCAGCTTCGGTTCCGAAGCGCCGCCGCAGTTGCTGACGCTCACTTCCAGCGCCACGCCGGGGGCGGGATCGATGGCATCCGCCTCGGTGACCGATGCGATCGTCGTCGATACCCCCACGGTCGAGCGCACGCTCGATCAGGTGCGAGTGCCGGTGCAGGTCAGCGACAGTGCCATCGCCTATGTGAAGGACGCGGTCTGGGCGGACAAGCCTGCTCGGCTGTTCCGCACCGTGCTCGCCGAGACGCTGGCGGCGAAGAGCGGGCGGCTGGTGCTCGACCAGGTCGAGACCGGCGCCGAGCGCAGCACGATGCTCTCGGGCCAGCTCCAGCGCTTCGGCTATGATGAGGACAGGCGCGCTGCGATCGTCCGCTTCGATGCGGTGGTGCGCAAGCCGGGCAGCCCGCTTCGCAAGCAGCGCTTCGAGGCGAGCGTCCCGGTTGCGACGGTTGACGCGGTGACGGTCGGTGCGGCATTGAACCAGGCGGCAAACACGGTCGCGGCCGAGGTCGCGACCTGGACCACCGGCTGATCAGCCCCCTTTTTTCGTTTCATCACAGGATATCCGGACCATGGCGCATTTCCTCATCGTAGAGGCACGCTTCTACGACCATCTCAACGATCTGCTGCTCGAGGGCGCGCGCGCCGCGATCAAGGCGGCGGGGCACAGCCATGAAACGCTGACGGTTCCCGGGGCGCTGGAAATCCCGGCCGCCATCGCCATGGCGTCGGAAACGCAGCGTTATGACGGCTTTGTTGCGATCGGCGTGATCATCCGCGGCGAGACCTATCATTTCGAGGTGGTCTCGAACGAAAGCGCGCGCGCGATCATGGCGCTGACGCTCGACGGCCTGCCCATCGGCAATGGCATTCTCACGGTCGAGAACGAGGCTCAGGCACTGACACGGGCCAAGAAGGACGAGAAGGACAAGGGCGGCGACGCTGCCCGCGCCGCCATCGCCATGCTCGAAATCTCGGAAAAGCTGGCCGGTTGATCCCGTGCCCGGCCGCGCCCCTATTTGGAGGGGAGCGGCGCAGGCACCGGGCGTGACGGCATGCCGCCGGGCGCCCTGGCTCCCGGTACGGGGCCTTCACCCTTTGCTGCGTCGGTAAAGGCCAGCGTGATCGAGATGCGGCGGTTGGCCGGATCATTGCGGTCTGCCGGGTTGTACGGCTCCTTGTCCGCCACGCCCTCGATGCGGTGGACCTGGCCAGGATTGATCCCGCCCATCACCAGCGCCCGGCGTGTCGCTTCGGCGCGGCTGGTCGAGAGCATCCAGTTGTTCATCGTCTTGCCAGAGGCATAGGGCAGCGCATCGGTATGCCCGCGGATGATCACCGGGTTGGGCATGCCGTTGATGACCTGCGCCACTTCCTTGAGCAGATCTGCCGCCTTGGGCACCAGCTTGTCGGTCGACAGCGCGAACATGCTGAAATTGGCTTCATCGACCAGATCGATGCGCAGGCCTTCGCGCGTGTCGGTAAAGCGCACATTCTTCATCAGCTTGGCCAGCTGCTCGCTGCCGCCCAGGCGTTCTTCAAGCTGCTTTTTCAGCTTTTCGAACTGTTCGCGCTCGGCCAGCTGCTGCACCTTCTTCATTGCCTCCTTCTGCTCCTGGCTCAAGGTGGCATAGGCACTGTTGCCTGCCTCGTCGGCAGTGCCGGTCGCATCCTGCGGAATGGTGATCGACTGTGTGCCGGTCTGGCCGGCGCGGTTGGGATAATCGTCGCGGCCGACGATAGATTCGCCGCCGAACAGGCCGTTGGAGCCGGCGCTGCCCGATTTCAGTTCGACAATGGTCGGCGCGAAATAGTCGGCAATCGCCTTGCGGTCCTTTTCCTCGGTCGCGCCGAGCAGCCACATCAGCAGGAAGAACGCCATCATTGCCGTCACGAAGTCAGCATAGGCCACCTTCCAGGCGCCGCCATGATGGCCGCCATGGCCTTCCTCGATGATCTTCTTGACGATGATCGGGCGGACATTCTCCACCGGATCGGGCTTGCGCTTGGCCATGGCTTAGCGGCCCCGCATGCCGTCGAACACGTCGGCAAAGGTCGGCTGGTTGGCGTGACCCAGGCTCGAGCGCGCGGCTTCGATCACCAATGGCTGCGGATGGCCGTGGAGCGAGGCGATGATGATCTGCTTGGCGACATGGTACATTGCGCCGTCGGCTTCGATCACCTGCTTGCAGCGATTGGCCAGCGGGCCGACCAGGCCATAGGCCAGGAAGATCCCGAGAAACGTACCGACAAGCGCCGAACCGATCATTTCGCCCAGGATTTCCGGCGGCTTGTCGATCGAGCCCATGGTCTTGACGATCCCGAGAACGGCCGCGACGATCCCGAGCGCGGGCAGCGCGTCCGCGAGGTTCTGCAGGCCGTCGGCGGGGCCGACCGCCTCGTGGTGATGCGTCTTGATCGCCTGATCGACGACATCCTCCACCGCATGCGGATCGAGCTGGCCCGACGAGACGACGACGAGGCGCAGCGAATCGCAGATCAAGTGGATCAGCGTCGTATCCTTGAGCAGCGTGGGATATTCCGAAAAGACCGAGGAGCTCTTGGGGTCCTCGATATGCGGCTCGAGCGCCACCGGGCCTTCGGTGCGCAGCATCTTCATCAGCTTCGACACCAGGAAGATGCAGTCGAGAAAATCCTGCTTCTTGTACTTGGCGCCCTTGAATGCGGTCTTGACGCCGCCGCCGATCGCCTTGATGTGCGCGCCGGAATTGCCGATCAGCATCGAGCCTGCAGCCGCGCCGCCGATGATCATCATTTCCAGCGGCAGGGCGTGCAGAATGACGCCCATGCTGCCCCCGGCGAGGATGAACCCGCCGAACACCATGGCGATCAGGACGACAAAGCCAATTGCTGCGAACATCGCGGTTCCCTTGATCGTGACAATTGCCCACCGGACGGTGACGCAATGCGGGCTGAAAAACCGGCCCGTTCAGATCGTAGAACGGCTTTTGACGATCGTGGTTAAGCGCAAAACAGGGTTAACAGCCTGGGCTTTCGCGTTAACCGAACGCCCCCTCAGCGCAGGAAATCGAGCAGCGACTGCTGCGAGACCTTGGCATAGACCGCCTGGGTGGCCTGCAGGTTGGTCAGCAGCGTCTGGATTCGGGTCAGGGCCTCGGCGACATTCGCATCGACCAGTTCCGATTTGCGCGAGGCCAGCGACAGCTTGCTCTGCTCAAGCTCCTCGCGCGCGGACTCGATCGAGTTCTTCACCACGCCCTGGCGGGTCAGCAGCTGCGTCATGCGGTCGATCGCGCCGTCGAGCGCGGTCAGCTGCGCATTTCTGGCGGCCTGGCCGGTGGCCGTATTGTCGCGGATCGCGGCCGCGGTATCGGTCATGATCTGCTCCAGGCTGCGCGTGGCTCCGCCAGCGCCTCCGTCGACGTCGATATTCGCCTGGACCTCGTCCAGATTGGGCGCAGACACGACGAAGCGGGCATCGCCCATCGGAATGCGGATGACCGGTCCGTTGCCGAACAGCTGCCCGCCGAAATTGTCGCGCTGGCCGAGCGCATCGTTGAAATCGGCGTTGATCCCTTCGACCTCGAGCGCGAGCACTTCAGGGTCGGCCGAGCTGATCGTGCCGGTATTGGCCAGCAGCAGCAGCTCGCGCGTGCGGATGAGCCCGCTGACGATGGTGTTGAGGCTCGCCTCGGCCTGGTTGGCGCGGGTGTCGGCGCGGCCCAGATTGTTGACCCAGGCGGCTTCGTCCGACTGGAAGCGCGAGATGTTCGAGGACTCGAGCCAGGCCTTGGGATCGTTCGAGGGGCGCGCGATGCGGCTTTCGCCGCTGACCAGCGCCTGCTGATCGGCGATCTGCTGGCTCAGCCGCACCTGCCGGGTGACATCCTGTGGTGCGCGATAGCGGTTGACGGATTGGACCATGATGTCGTGCCTTGTCGCGTTAGAAGATATTCAGGATGGATTGCATGGTTTCGCGCGCGACCTGGATCACCCGGGCCGACGCTTCATAGGCCTGTTGCAGCCGGATGAGATCGGCGGCTTCACGGTCGAGATCGACCCCCGACATCGCGTCGCGGCGGCGGCGCGCGCCTTCGTCAAGCGCGGTCGCCGCGTCGGATTCGCTGCGCACCGAGGCGAGATTGGTGGCGAAGCCCGCCATGAAATTGTTCCACTGCGTCTCGACACCCGCCGTGGTGCGCAGGGCGGGCAGCGCCAGCAGATTGCCGTTGGGCGTGCCATCGGCGGCGGCGATCGCGAGCTGATTGATGTCGCGCGTCGTCACCGCGAGCGTCGAGGCATCGCCCGGCATGGTGAGCAGCGGTGCACCCGCCGCCCCGCCCAGCGTGCGTCCCTGGGCCTGCCAGGCGTTGATATCGGTCACCAGCTGCTGCGCCAGCGCGGTCAGATCGTTGAGCCGCCCCTGCGCGGTCGCGCCCGAGCGGCTGAGCCCGGCCAGCGATCCCTCGCTCGGCACCGGCACGGCGACGCCATTGACCTGCAGCGCCAGACTGCCGTCGGCATTGGACGCGGAGGTAACGGTAGCGAAGAAATTCACCCCTGCCAGCTGCTGTCCGCCATAGGTGAGCGTCGCGGTACCATTGGGGGCCAGGCTGATCGTCGCGTTCAGCTTTTCGGAGATTGTCGCCAGCATCGCATCGCGCGCATCGAGCAGGCCGGCATGCGCATCGGTGCCTTCCTTGGTGCGGGTGATGTCGAGGTTGATCTTGTTGAGATTTTCCAGCGCAGCGTTGAGCGTATTGGCTTCCTGCGTCGCAGCCTGGCTGACCTGCTGCGCGGTCAGCGTCATGTTGCTGGCGGTGCGGCGGAAGGCATCGACCACCGCGTCGAGCTCGCTGAGCAGGGTGAGCTTGAGCGAATTGTCGAAGGGTGCTGCCGCCACCTCTTCGGCGCGGCTGAAAAAGGTGTTGAGCCGGCTGCCGACATTCGATCCGGCATTGTCGAGATTGGTTTCGATCCGCTCCATCCAGGTGAGCTGGGTCTCGGCCCGGATGCGTGCGGCACCCGACTGGCGGACCTGCGCCTCGATGAACTCGTCCGATGCGCGCACCGTCTGCGCGACCCGCACGCCGTTGAGGCCGGTCTGCGACAGATAGGCGGGGTTGAGCGAGCTCGAGACGGTGGCGTCGCTCATCTCCACGCTGCGGCGGACATAATCCGGGTTTTCGGCATTGGCGATGTTGTGCGACACCGCATCCATCGAGCGCGAAAACGCGCGCAGGCCCGATCGACCGATGTTCAGCAGGTTGCTCATGGCTTATCGATCCCGAACTGCTTGAGCACCATGTCGGCGATGCCGAAGCTTTGCTTGCTGGCCATGTCTTCGGCGACGCGCGCGTCCATCAGGTCGCGAAACTGGTCGGTCGCGCTTGATCCGAGCAGCGTGTCGCCATCGGTGGCGCTGCGCATCGCACCGATCATCTGGCGCAGGAAGATCGCCTCGAACGATTGTGCCGCCTTGCGCAGCTCGGCCTTTTCGGCCTCGCTCTTGCCGGGCGCGGCCCCCTGCGCGCCGCTGGCGGCGGACGCAGCGGCCTTTGCCTGCTTGTCGAGCGGCAATGCCGCGCTGGTGCGCGCGAGCGGGAAGGCGGCAGAGGCGGGCATCACGGTCACAGGATCACGAGCTCCGCCTTGAGCGAGCCGGACTGCTTCAGCGCTTCCAGGATCGCGGCGAGATCGCTCGGCGAGGCCCCGATGGCGTTGATCGTTTCCACAATCTCGGACAAGTTGGCACCTTTCGTGATTTCGAATGCCGGGTTGGTCTGTTCCTCGATCTCTACCTGGCTGCGCTGTTCGACCGCGGTCTGGCCCTGGCTGAACGGCGCGGGCTGCACGACAGTGGGGGCTTCCTGCACCTTCACCGTCAGCTTGCCATGGCTTACCGCCGCCGGCCCGATCCGTACCGCGCCATTGATAACGACCGTACCCGTGCGCGCGTTAACAATTACTTTCGCGGGGGCCTCGGCCGGGGTCACCGGAATGTTCTCGATTCGGGACATCATCAGCACGCGTTCCTGGGGAGTCACCGGGGCGGCGATCCGCACTGACACGGCATCATTCGCCACCGCCAGCGCATAACCGAACTGGCCGTTGATCGCGTCGGCAACGCGCATCGCCGTTGTCAGGTCGGCATCGTTCAGATTGAACAGCAGATGCGGGCTCTGGTCGAACCCGGTATCCACGGTGCGTTCCACCGTGGCCCCGCCGGCGATGCGGCCGACCGACGGAATGTTGACCACCGTGTTAGAGCCGTCCGCGCCGGTCACGCCCAGTCCGCCCACCGCCAGATTGCCCTGGGCCATGGCATAGATCTGCCCGTCGGCACCCAGCAGCGGCATCATGATCAGCGTTCCGCCGCGCAGCGACTTGGCCTGGCCGATGGCAGAAACGGTCACGTCGAGCCGCTGGCCGGGCTTGGCCATCGGGGGCAGCTCGGCCGTGACCATGACCGCGGCGGCGTTGCGGGTGGCCGGGTTGATGCCCGGCGGCAGCGTCAGGCCGAAGCGATTGGTCACGCCGCGCATGGCCAGCGTGGCATATTGCAGGTTGTCGTCGCCGGTCCCGGGCAGGCCCACCACGATGCCATAGCCGGTCAGCTGGTTGGCGCGCAGGCCCTGGAACGCTCCCAGATCCTTGATGCGCTCGGCCTGGACAGGCTGCGTTGCGGCACACAGCGCCAGCAGCAGCGCGGCGAACATGCGGAAGGTGGAGGCAAGCGTCATGTCAATGGGCCTTCAGAACGGGCTGATGATTTCGAAGAAGCGCTGCAGCCAGCCCTTCTGGCTGGCGCGCGCGATCTCGCCGGTGCCGCCATAGATGATCTGCGCATTGGCGACGCGTGACGACGGGACGACATTCTCTGCGCTGATATCGACGGCGCGAACGATGCCGCTGAAACGGATATGTTCTGCACCCCGGTTGAGGCTGATCAGCTTCTCGCCGCGCACCAGCATGGTGCCATTGGGATAGACCTCGGCGATGGTCGCGGTGATCTGGCCCTGCAGCGAGTTGGACTGCTGCGCCGTGCCGGTGCCCTGGAAGCTGGTATTGCCGCCCGCCGCGACATCGGACGGGTTGAAGAAGCTCAAGGGGCCGGTGGTCGGTGGGGTGAGGCCGATGCTGCCATTGCGTTCGGTATTGGCGCCGTTGGACTTGGCCGCCTGGGTGCGTTCGACCAGCGCGATGGTCAGCACATCGCCCACCATCGCGGCGCGCGCGCCATTGGTCAGCGCCGAATAGCCGTTGCTCGCCTGAAAGATCGCGCCATTGGGCACGGCCGGCGCCGGCTGCGGCATCGACAGGGTCGGCGCATAGTCCGGATCGGGCTGGATCGGCGCTTTCTTCTTCTTGGCCAGAGCAGGGGTTGCCGCGCACAGCGCGACCACCAGAGCTGCGGACAGGCCGTGGCGGAGAGAGGTGCGAAGCATCGTCATCTATCCTCAGCCGACCTGCTGGTTGGCGAACTGCAGCATCTCGTCGGTCGCCTTGATCATCTTGGAATTGACCTCATAGGCGCGCTGGGTCTCGATCATGTCGACCAGCTCTTCGACGATGTTGACGTTCGATCCTTCGAGAACGCCCTGGCGGATCGTGCCGCGGCCTTCGATACCGGCTGCACCGGTCACCGGCGGGCCGCTGGCAGCGGTCTGGGTCAGCAGGTTGTTGCCGATCGACTGCAGGCCTGCCGGATTGACGAAGCTGGCAAGCTCCATCTGACCCAGCTCGCTGGGATCGGTCTGCCCGGCGAGCGTGGCGGAAACCATGCCGTCCGAACCGATGGTGATGCTGGTGACGCCCGGCGGAATCTGGATGTTGGGGACGACCGGCAGGCCTTCCTGCGTGACCAGCAGGCCGTCGGCGGTCTGGGTGAAATTGCCTGCGCGGGTGAAGGCGAAGCTGCCATCGGGCAGCTGCAGCTGGAAATAGCCATTGCCCTCGATCATCACGTCGAGCGAATTGTTGGTGATCTGGGCCGAACCCTGGGTTTCGATGCGGCTCGTGTTGGCGACCCGCACGCCGGTGCCGACCGAAAGGCCGGTGGCATAGCGGTTCTGTGCATCGGCGCGGGCGCCCGGGGCAATCTGCTGCTGATAGGCCAGCGATTCGAAATTGGCCCGGTCGCGCTTGAAACCGGTGGTGTTCACGTTCGCCAGGTTGTTGGCGATGACGCGCATCTTGGTGTTCTGCGCGTCCAGCCCGGTGCGGGCGACCTGAAGGGCTCCGTTGCTCATCTCATTTCACTCCGTTTCGCTCGGCTCAGCTCGGCATCCGCATGATGGATGCGCCGCCATCGTCCATTTCCTGCGCGGTGGTCAGCATCTTGACCTGGGTTTCCCAGGCGCGGCTGGCCTCGATCATGTCGACCAGCGCCTGGGTCATGTTCACATTCGACCCCTCGAGTGCACCGGTGGTCACCGTTGCGTCGGGATCCTCGGGCAGGGCGCCGTCGTTCGGCACCCTAAACAGGCCGTCCAGGCCCTTCTTGATCTCGCTGCCCTGCGGGCTGACCAGCTTCAGGCGGCCCGCCTCGATCGGCTGGTTGGGATCGCCTCCGGCCGGCACGATCGAGATCGTGCCGTCGGACGCGATGCTGATCTTGTCCGCCTGGGGCAGCGTGATCGGGCCGCCCTGGCCGAGCACGGGGAACCCGTCCCCGGTGGTCAGCAGCCCGCTTTCGTTGACCATCAGGTCGCCGCGCCGTGTATAGGCTTCCGCCCCGTCGGCCGCCTGCACGCCGAGCAGCGCATCGCCGTTCATCGCGATGTCGAGCGGCCCGCCGGTCATCTCGACCGTGCCCGCGTTCATGTCCGCGCCGACCACCGCCTCGCTGGTTGAGGCACGGCTCGCCAGGCCTTCGCCCTGCACATAGAGCGCGCGGGCGTTGACGATCTCTGCGCGAAACCCGGTCGTGTCCGCATTCGCCATGTTGTTGGCGATCGCCGTCTGGCGATTCATGATGCCCTGCATGGCTTTCAGGTTGATGTGGATCATCTTGTCCATGTCAGGGCACCTTGGTGTTGCGGATTACGAAAGGGTTAAGCGCGGATCATCAGGTCTGCAGGTTGACGATCGTCTGGGTCAGCGTGTTCGCGGTTTCGAGCGCCTGGGCGTTCGCCTGGAAGTTGCGCTGCGCCGCGATCAGCGAGACCAGCTCTTCGGTCAGGTCGATATTCGCCGCTTCGAGCGTGCCCGAGCGGACCGTGCCGAGCGGGCCGTTGCCGGCCTGGTTGATCAGCGGGGTGCCCGACACGCCGGTCGACTGCCAGTGCGCATCGCCGATCGGGCGAAGGCCTTCGGCGGCGGCAAAGCTCGCCATCGCCACCGCGCCGATGCGCGTCTGGGTGCCGTTTGAGAAGGTGGCGCTGACCACGCCCTCGTCGCTGATCGTGATGTTCGAAAGCACCGCATTGGGATCGGCGGGATCGTTCTGCGGCAGCACGAAGTCGAACAGGTCGGCCTGATTGGTCGAGGTCACGCGGCCATTGGCATCAACGGGCAGCATCTGCACGCGGTTACCGATATTGTCGACCACCTCGCGGTTGACGTTGACGAAGAAATTGCCGTTGCGGGTGAAGCTCTGTGCCTGGCGCGGCGAGGAGCCTTCGACGATGAAGAAGCCGTCGCCCGCGATCGCGAGGTCGAGCGTGCGGTCGGTCGAGTTGAGCGAGCCTTGCGTGAACTGCTGGACGATGCCGGTCAGGCGCACGCCCTGGCCCGCGACCGACTTGGTGCTCTGCGTCGGGGCAGAGGCGAACAGGTCACCGAACGTGGCCTTGCTCTTCTTGAAGCCGGTCGAGCTCGAGTTGGCGATGTTGTTCGAGACGGTGGCGAGGTCCGTCTGCGCTGCCTTGAGGCCGCTGAGCGAGGTGATGAAGGACATTTGGGCTTACTCCTCAGTGAAACTTGGTCGGTGAAAACGGGTCGTTCGGGTTGGTAGGTCGGGCAGGTCAGGCGATGCGTCTGGCGCTGCTGGCGGAGATCGAACCGGCGGGGGTCACCAGCATGGCGTCGGCGCCGGTGCTGCTGGATTCGACCGCCGTCACCGGCAGCCAGGTCGACATGGTGGAAGCGGTGGCACCCTTGATGCGCACCTTGAGCGGGCCGATATTGGCAGGGTTGCCATTGTCGTCCTCACTGACGAGCTGGAAGGGGACGCGGCCCGCCTGGAGCGCGCCCATTTCCTGCGTGTGGACGACATTGCCCGCGCCATCGAGCCATTCGAGCGAGACGTTGCTCGCCGGATTGGCGAGGTTGAACTCGCCCGAATAGCGGCCCTGCGCATCGGCATAGGCCGTGTCGCCATCCTGCAGCACCGATCGGCCGATGAAATTGGCGGCTTCGGCAAGGCGCGAGGTACCGAACGATGCCGCCATCGACTTGAGCGATGTGTTCATTTCGGAGATGCCGGCAACCTGGCTGAATTGCGCCATCTGCGCGACCATGTCCTTGTTCTCGACCGGATTGAACGGATCCTGAAACTTCAGCTGCGCGGTCATGAGTTCGAGAAACGCGGTCTGATCCAGCGATTCCTTGGTGTTGTTGCTCGGAATGCTGTCGGTCTTCTTCTGAAGGCTCGACACGAAATCATTGGTGATCGTCGTCATTTGCCCATCCTCACGGTATCGAGGATCAGCGACTTGGCGGTCTGCATCACCTGCACGTTGTTCTGATATTGCCGGGCTGTCTCGAGCATATCGATCAGCTCGGCGGTCTCATCGACGCCCGCATCCCAGACATAGCCCTCGTCATCGGCGAGCGGATTGGTGGGATCGTGTCGCTTGACCGGCTTGATGTCCGACTGGATGACCTTTTCAACCTGCACGGTGGCGACGCCGGGGCGTTCCTCGATGGTCTTGAACACCGGCTTGATCGCGCGATAGGCCTCTTTCTCGCTCGCATAGGTGGTGCGGGCATTGGCCAGGTTCGACGCGGTGGTGTTCATCCGCGACAACTGGGCCGACATGGCGCGGCCCGAAATGTCGAAGATGCTCATGGGACCGGGCACGGCTTATTCTCCCTTGATCGCGCGGGTCAGCGTCGCGACGCGGCCCTCGAGGAAGGAAAGCGTGGTCGAATAGCCGATGGCATTTTCGGCAAACAGCGTCTGCTCGGTCGAAAGCTCGACGGTATTGCCGTCCATCGAGGGCTGGAGCGGAATGCGATAGCCCGCATTCTCGCCCAGCGCAGCATCCAGCGTATCGCCGCTCTGCACGCGCTGCATGGCCTTGTCGAAGTCCAGGTCGCGCGCCTTGTATCCGGGCGTGCCGGCATTGGCGATGTTCGATGCCAGCATCGACAGCCGCTGCGATCGCAGCTGCAGCGCCGTGCCGTGCATTCCGAAAAGCCTGTCTGCCCCCATGGGACCATTCCTCTTAAACTGTGGCTGCATCTGCCGTCCTAAGCGATGGACGGAATGCGTCGCCCAAGGGAGAAGCAAAGCCTGTGCCAATTGAGGGAAATACCCGAAATCCGCGGTTCTGGACGGGATGGCCCCTGGTCATGCGTCAACGATCCGTGGAGCGGGTGGCAATTATCTGCCAGTCCGGCGGCAATTTTCTGCCGCTGTGCCGGGGGCAATCGGGGGTTTGAACGGATACGCGATGTCGATTGCCGCCTTTATCGATCCCGCCGCGCTGCTGGGCGTGGTGGGCACCAGCTTTGCCGTCGCCTGGGCGCAGAACGGTACGGCCGCCGCGTTGAGCGGCTTTTCCGCGCTGCGCCGCGAATTGTGGCTGAAGGTTCAGGAGCAGGCCGATGACGGCTATCGCGCGGTCCTGCGCATCGAGCATATGGTCGAAAGCCGCGGCATCAGCTGCGCCGACCGGGTGAAGTCGGGCGGAGCGTTCGTGTCCGCCGCCGCCGATGCCATGGCCAACCACCGTTCGCTCGACGGATTCCAGGCCGCGATCGTCCGGCTGGCGGCGCAGCGCCGCGCGCGCCTGACCGCGATGGTGCGCTTCTGGGAGAATGTCGCCGATTGTGCGCCCGCCATGGGGATGCTGGGTACCGTGATCGGGCTGATCCTGCTGTTCGGCAATGTCAGCGATGCCGCTTCGATCGGCCGAGCGATGGCGGTTGCGTTGCTGACCACCCTTTATGGGCTGGTGCTGGCGAACGTGATTGCGGGGCCGATCGCGCAGCGTCTCGCGCGCATCGCAGGCGAACAGATTCACTGGGAAGAGGATGCCGCACGCCGCCTCGTCGATATCGGACGGCGCGAATATGCCGACATTGCCGCTGCACAGAAACGCAAGGAAGAGGCAGAGGCGCAGCCGCCGCGCCCGGTGGAACATATATGACGCCGGCGCAGCGGACTACATTGTCGTTTCTGGACCTCGCGCTGATCATGACCGGCGTGATGGCGATGATCGCCAGCGTCGGCGATCGCCATCCCGCCGTGGCCGACGCGTTTTCCGAAAGCTTCGGCCAAGACAAGGTCGCACGCGCGCAGCAGGTGCGGTTGAAGCTGACCGCCCTTTTCGAACCGCAGGAGGCACGGCTGACGGCAAGGGGCAGGCAGTCGGTTGCCGCGCTTGGCGGCAAGAATCGGCAGGCGGAATTCGCCATTGCCGTTCCCGTGGTGGCGTCCAAGCGCAGCTCCAGGCTCGATCGCTGGGAACTTGCAGCGGCGCGGACGGCGGCGATCATGCGTGTGCTGGCAGAACAGGGCGTCGGCGATGGCGCGATGCTGCCCGACCTGGCGCGACCCGGCGAGGGTCAGGCGGCAGCGGACGGAACCGTGCTGATCACGATCCGCGCCCGCGAAAAGGCCGGGCGCTAAGTTTCTGGCACGGACCTTGCTGTGATCGGGGCACAGTCATCAAAGGACCGTTCATGCCCGTTCGCAAATCATTTCTGGCGCTAGGCCTTGCCGCGCCCCTGCTGGCATCCTCGGCGAGCGTCCAGGCCCAGGCGCAAGCCATTCAGGATCTGAGCGAGATCGACGTGCTGGTTGCCGCGACCATGGGCGCTGGCATCGGCGAGCCTGGCGGCGCGCGCGCGCCGGTGGATCGTCGGCTCAAGCTCAAGGCCTGCCCGGTTGCGCTGGAGGTCACCGGACCTGATCTGGGCGCAGCCGCCGTGCGCTGCCCCGCGCTCGGCTGGCGCATCCGCGTGCCGCTCGATCTGGCCGCCGAGCGCGAGCAGGCCGTCGCCCCGCGTCCGGGTCAGGCCAGGGCGTTGGCAGGGCAGGGCGCCGAGGCCGTCAAGCGCGGCGAGCCGATCCTGCTCACCGTCGACCGGCCGATGTTCTCGCTTTCGCGCGTGATGATCGCCGACAAGGACGGACGCGTCGGCGAGGTCATTCCGGTGCGCGACGATCCCAGGGGCAAGCCTATATTCGTGCGCATCGTCGAACCGGGCCGCGCCACGATCCTCAGTAACTGAGCCGTTTACCAGCGCGAGCAAGATCGCGTTAACCCTTTGTCAAAAAATCGCCTTAAGCAACCGCTGCCAAGGCCGTTAAAGGACGTAAGTCATGCTAGAACGAGGTCTTTACACCATGTCCCGCATTAATGCCTATGGCAGCCCGATCGTCGGTGCGACCCGCAAGGGCGGCAGCACCGAAAAGACCGTTGGCGCGAGCGCGGCCACGGCTGCGACCGACAATACCCTGCGTGAAGCGGTGTCGGTGAGCAGCTTCCTGCAGACCGCATCGGCCTCTGCGCCGATCGACGAGGGCCGCGTCGCCGCGATCCGCGATGCGCTGGCCAATGGCAGCTATGTCATCGACGCGGAAAAGCTTGCCGCCAAGATGATCGAACTCGACCTCGGCGCATCGCTCAACTGATGCAGGGCGAACTGCTTGAGCGCTTTGCGGACACGCAAACCGCGCTGATCGCCGCGCTGGACGCCGGAGACACCGAAGCCATGATCGCGCACACCCGCGATCTGGGCGGGATCACCGATGCCCTGCGCACCCAGGGTGTGCTGCGCGCCGATGCCAGCACCCGCAGCCAGCTCGAAACGCTGATGAAGTATAACGCCGCCGCCGCGCAGCGCCTGCGCTTCTTGCGCGACCATGTCGAGCGCCGCGTCGCCGCGATCCAGGGCGAACAGACGGTCGTGACCTATGGAGGCCGCCCGGCCCGCCGCTGAATTTCTCCCCGAAAGACCTCAATTCGGCCCTTCGTCCCCTGCGGACGGAGGGCTTTTTGTTTGTCCGATTCCCGAGAGCCTCCCCCTTGATGGGGGAGGCAGCGAAGACTTGGCAGCTTGCTGCCTAGGTCGCAGCGGTGGGGGTGAGGGTTGCGGCCGGGCTCGGGGTGTACGTCGAATAGCCCGAAGGCTGAATCCGGCACCATCACCCCCACCCCACCCTCCCCCATCAAGGGGGAGGGCTTCAGGTTGAGCGCCCCGGATTCCTAGAGCGCATCGCTTCACCCACCGCGCCTGCGGGAGGGGTGAGGATCGACGCAAGCGACGGGTGGGAGCGGCAACACCCAAATTGGCACAGCTTTTGCTGTGAACGTCTCCAGTAACCTTTGGAGAGCCGTTTTGTCCTCGTATCTTGGCAGTGTCAGCAATGCAGGAGATCGCGTCACCCGCGCGATTGCCGCGTCTGCGCAGCGCACGGGCGTGGATTTCGACTATCTGATGGGCCAGGCGCGGATCGAAAGCGGGCTCAACCCCAATGCCAAGGCCGGCACCTCGTCGGCGACCGGCCTGTACCAGTTCATCGACCAGAGCTGGCTCGGCGTGGTCGAGAAGCACGGGTACAAGCATGGGCTGGACTGGGCCGCCAACGCCATCCAGCGCGATGGGCGCGGCCGCTACCGTGTCGACGATCCGCAGACCCGCCAGTCGATCCTCGCGCTCCGTAAAAACCCCGAAATAGCCGCGCTGATGGCGGGCGAATTCGCGTCCGACAACCGCCAGTATCTCGAATCCTCGCTCGGCCGCAGCGCCGCGCCGGTGGACCTGTATCTCGCGCATTTCCTGGGTCCGGAAGGCGCCCGCCAGTTCCTCGCCGCGCATGACGCGAACCCTGATGCGGCAGCAGCGCCGATGTTCGCGCGCGCCGCCGGGGCCAACCGTTCGATCTTCTACGACCGCTCGGGAAGCCCTCGCAGCTTTGCCGAGATCCGCACCCGCTTTGCCGACAAGCTCGGCGGCGCGGCGGCAATGGGCGGCAGCCGGTTGCCGCGCGAGGGCAATGATCTGCCGCAGGTCCAGCCTGCCGATTACGTCCGGCTCGCCAGCGCGCGCGCCGCCCGACCCGAAATGACCGCCAGCATCGGCGGAAACGACAATGCGCGGCTGGCTTACATGCTGCTCGCCGCGATGGGAGCCTGATCAGAATGAATCCTGCGTCCAGCAAGCTCGGCCAATTCCTCGCGATGTCGCGCGGCTCGATCCTGCCGCTCGCCACCCTGTTGCTGGTGGTGTTCCTGGTGCTGCCCGTTCCCGCGCTGGTGCTCGACATCGGCTTCATCTTCAACATCATGATCAGCCTGGCGGTGCTGATGGTGGCGCTCAATGTCACCAAGCCGCTCGACTTTTCCAGCTTCCCCACCGTGCTGCTGTTCGCGACGCTGCTGCGCTTGGGCCTCAACGTCGCCTCGACCCGCGTCGTGCTGGTGCACGGGCATGAGGGTGGGGCTGCTGCCGGTCACGTCATCGAGGCGTTCGGCAGCCTGCTGATCGGCGGCGACTATGTCGTCGGCATCTTCGTCTTCGCCATCCTGATGATCATCAATCTGGTCGTCATCACTAAGGGCGCGGGCCGCGTGTCCGAAGTGTCGGCGCGCTTCACCCTCGATGCGATGCCCGGCAAGCAGATGGCGATCGATGCCGACCTGAACGCCGGCCTGATGACGCCCGAGGAAGCCAAGGCCCGCCGCGCAGAAGTGGCGACCGAGGCGGACTTCTACGGGTCGATGGACGGTGCGTCCAAGTTCGTGAAGGGCGATGCGGTCGCAGGCGTGCTGATCCTGGTGGTCAACATCGTCGGCGGCATCATCCTGGGCATGGCGAGCCATGGCCTGGGCATTGCCGAAGCCGCCTCCAACTATACCATGCTGGCGATCGGCGACGCGCTGGTCGCGCAGGTGCCCGCGCTGCTGCTGTCGATCGCCGCCGCGTCGATCGTCACCCGCGTCAACTCGGCGCAGGACCTTCCCGGCCAGATCTCGGGCCAGTTCGCCATCGCCAAGGCCTGGACGCCGGTCGCGGTGATCCTGGGCATCATGGGCGTGCTGCCCGGCATGCCGCATCTCATCATCCTGCCCGCTGCCGCCGCTGCCGGGTTTATCGCATGGAAGCTGTCGCGTCCCAAGCCGCCGGTGGTCGAGGCTGTTGCCCCCGCTGCGCCCGAAAACCCCAATGCCATCGAATGGGAAGACGTGTCCGATGGCGCGATGCTGGGCATCGATGTCGGCTTCGGCCTGGTGCCGCTGGTCGACGAGCGCCGCGACGCGCCGCTGATGCGCCGCGTCACCGGTATCCGCAAGCAGATCTCGAAGGAACTCGGCTTCGTCATCCCGCTCGTTCGCATCAAGGACGACATGGCGCTGCCCGCCAACAGCTATCGCATCACTATCGGCGGCACGATCGTCGCCGAGGACGAGATCTGGCCCGACGATCTGCTCGCGCTCGACAGCGGCGACATCGACACGCCGATCGAAGGCCGCGCCTGCAAGGACCCGACCTTCGGCATGGATGCGGTTTGGATCAGCGCCGACAAGCGCGCCGAGGCGATCGTTGCGGGCTATACCGTGGTCGATGCCGCCACCGTCATGGCGACGCATCTCAACCAGATGGTCCGCCTCAATGCCGCGCAGCTGTTCGGCATGGACGAGACCAAGAAGCTGCTCGAGACGCTCAAGGAAAACTCGCCCCAGCTGGTCGAGGGCCTCACGCCCCAGCCGCTGTCGCTGTTCACCATCTCCGCTGTCTGCCGCGAGCTGCTGCGCGAAGGCGTGCCGCTCAAGGACTTCCGCCGCATCTGTTCGGCGATGGTCGAGGCCGCCGCCGAAGGCACCACCGTGGCGCAGATCGTCGAGGGCGTGCGCCAGCGGATCGGGTCGATCATCATCCAGTCGCTGGTGCCGGTGAACCTGCCGCTGCCGGTGGTGACGCTCGATGCCGAGCTCGAGACGCTGCTCGCCCAGTCGCTGCGCGTTGCCGGCGATGCCGCCTTCCCGATCGAACCGGGCCTCGCGCAGCGCATCCTGGGCGCAATCGAACAGGCGGCGCGTCCGCTGATGCTGGAGCAGCGCAACTATGCGCTGGTCACCTCGCCCCAGGCGCGCAAGCCGCTCGCCGATCTGCTCCGCCCGCGCTTCCCCGATACGCCGGTGCTCTCGTTCCGCGAACTGCCCGACGACAAGCCGGTCGAGGTGGTCGCCACCGTTGGCGGGCAGGCGGGCTATCGCACGCCCCAGGCCGAACATTCCTTCTCGCGCGGCTGATGCAGACGCCGATCCCGACCATTCTCATGAAGCTGGACACCTGACATGCAGCATCTTCCCATCGAGACGATCACCTACGGCCGCAAGCCCGCCGCCGTGCCGCCCGGCAAGTTGATCGAGGCGCATCTGCCGCTGGTCCGCAAGCTCGCCTGGCACGTGCGCGGCATGGCGCCGGGCGTGATAGAGATCGAGGACCTGGTCCAGATCGGCATGGTCGCGCTGGTCGAGGCGGCAAACAATTACGAGGATCGCGGGCACGGCTTTGCCACCTATGCCAGCATGCGCATCCGCGGCGCGCTGATCGACCATCTGCGCGCCAACAGCAACATGTGCCGGTCGGCGATGGACTTCCGCAAGCAGCTGCGCCGGGCGAGCGAGAAGCTGGTGCGCGAACTCGGCCGCAACCCGACCGAAGCCGAGCTGGCCGCCGCGATGGGGATGGACGCTGCCGAGTTCCGCATGCGCTCGGATGCGGCGCAGGACGTGAAGTTCGAATCGATGGACGAGGTCTATTCCGAACATTCGATGTGGTTTGCCGACAGCGAGGATTCGGCCGAGACGCGGATGGAGGCGGACAATCTCAAGCAGCTGCTCAACGCCAGCATCGGCACGCTCAAGGAACGCGAGCAGCTGATCCTGCAGCTGCATTATATCGAGGAGATGAACCTCGACGAGATCGGCCTAGTGCTCGGCATCACCGCGGCGCGCGTCTGCCAGATCAAGAAATCGGCGCTGGAGACGCTGCGCAAGCGGCTCGCCAGCTCGCGCTGACATCCTCTTCAATCCTCCCCCAGCAAGCTGGGGGAGGATTTCATTCTGGCAGCAACCGTCAACCCAGCCTGACACTTTGCTTGTGATGGCCGTCCGATGTGTTAGACATGGATGCTATGGCCTTTCCCTTTTCTGCCATCGTCGGCCAGGACGAAATGAAGCGTGCCTTGCTGATCAGCGCGGTCGATCCGCGCATTGGCGGGGTGATGGTGTTCGGCGATCGCGGCACGGGCAAGTCCACCGCCGCGCGTGCGCTGTCCGCGCTGCTGCCGCCGATGCTGGCGATTGCCGGTTGCCGCTATAATTGCGCGCCCGAAGAGGCGGATCGCTGCCCCGATCAATGCGGGAGCCGCAAGACCGCCAAGGTACCGGTGCCGTTCGTCGACCTGCCCCTCGGCGCGACCGAGGACCGGGTGCTCGGCGCGCTCGACCTCGAACGCGCATTGGGGCGCGGCGAAAAGGCATTCGAGCCGGGACTGCTCGCGCGCGCACATCGCGGGTACCTCTATATCGACGAGATCAACCTGCTCGAGGATCATCTGGTCGACCTGCTGCTCGATGTTTCGCAATCAGGAGAGAATCTGGTCGAGCGCGAGGGGCTGTCGGTGCGCCATCCGGCCAAGTTCGTGCTGATCGGCAGTGGCAACCCGGAAGAGGGCGAACTTCGCCCGCAATTGCTCGATCGCTTCGGCCTGTCGGTCGAGGTGAAGACCCCGCAGGATATCGAACAGCGCATCGAGATCATGCGCCGCTGCGACGCGCAGGAGCGCGATGCCGCCGCATTCGCCGCCGACTGGGCCGAGGCGGACGCGAAGATCGTCAAGCGCATCGCCAGGGGCAAGAAGGCTTTGCCCAAGGTCGCGATGCCCGATGCGACGCTCGAGGATGCCGCCAGCCTGTGCATCGCGGTGGGGGCGGATGGCTTGCGCGGTGAACTCACGCTGATGCGCGCCGCGCGGGCCTATGCCGCGCTCGAAGGCGCGAAATCGGCCGAGCGCAAGCATCTGCGCGCGATCGCGCCGATGGCGCTGCGCCATCGTCTCCGCCGCGACGTGCTCGACGAGACGGGATCGACCGCGCGCATCGACCGGGCGCTGACCGAGCTTTTCGGATGACCGACACGCTGATGGCGGCCCGGCTGCTGGCCGCTGCGCCCGCCCGGCTGGGCGGCATCTGGCTGCGCGGGGCAGGGCCCGAGCGCGAGGCGGCGCTGGCGCTGCTGATGGCTGCGTTCGAGGGGCGCGCCGTGCGCCGCGTTCCCGTGCATATCGACGAGGAGCGGCTGTGCGGCGGGCTCGATGTCGCGGCCTCGCTGGCTTGCGGGCAACGGGTCGAGCAGACGGGGTTGCTGCAGGAGGCAGCGGGCGGTCTGCTGGTCGTGCCGATGGCCGAGCGGATGTCGGCGCTGGTCGCGGGGCGGATCGCGCAGGCGATGGATGCCGGTGCAGGGTTCGCGCTGGTGCTGATCGATGACGGCGGCGAGGACGAGGCACCCCCCGTCGCGCTGACCGAGCGGGTGGCGTTCTGGTGCGAGGGGGTGACTGCCCAGAACGTTACAGACGCTGAAAATCTCCCTATGTCCCGAGCCCCTCGGCTGGCTGGCAAGCCAGCCGAAGGGGATGAACTTTCCGGCCACACCGGGAAGTCGAGGGACGTGATCGGAAACGGTGGTGCAAGGTCCCTCGACACGTTCGGGACAAACGGAGGAGGGGCGGTCGTTGCAAGCCTCGCCAATCTCTCCCTTGCCCTGGGCGTCGATTCTGCACGCGCGCTTCTGTTCGCGCAGACCGCGACGCGCCTGCACGCCGAATGGCACGCGCGCGATCCCGGCGACGAAGACCTCGCCTTCACTGCGCGGACGATCCTCGGCCCCCGCGCCACGCGCATTCCGCAGCAGGCGGATGATCAACCGCCTCCACCGCCTGAAGCCGAAGACGAACCGCCACCGGGCGATGCGGAATCCGAGCAGGAACAACACGATCCCGATGTGCTCGACGATCTGGTCCTCGCCGCCGCGCTCGCCTCGATCCCCAAGGATGTGCTGGCGCGGATCGGCGAGGGGCGGAGTGCCCGGCGCGCGACCGGGACAGGCGGGGCAGGGCGCAAGCGCGCCTCGCAGCTGCGGGGAAGGCCGCTTGGCGCGCGCCCCGGCCTGCCGCGCGGCGGCGCACGACTGGCGCTGATCGATACCTTGCGTGCGGCGGTGCCGTGGCAGGAAATCCGCCGCCAGCAGGAGGCGGCCGACGCGCCGAAGCGCCTGCGCATCCGCAAGGGTGATCTGCGCATCCGCCGGTTCGAGGAGCGCGCCGAGGCGCTGACCATCTTCGCGGTCGATGCTTCGGGATCCTCTGCATTGGCGCGGCTCGCCGAGGCCAAGGGTGCGGTCGAGCTGATGCTGGCGCAAAGCTATGTGAAGCGCGCGCAGGTCGCGCTGATCGCCTTCCGGGGCACCGGCGCCGAGCTGCTGCTGCCGCCGACGCGCTCGCTCACGCGCGCCAAGAAGGTGCTGGGCGAGCTGCCCGGAGGTGGCGGCACGCCGCTGGCGCTCGGGCTGGCCGCAGCGTCGGAGCTTGCCGAGACCCAGGCCGCGCGCGGGCGCACACCGTTTGTGGCTCTGCTCACCGACGGCAAGGGCAATATCGACCGGCAGGGCCAGCCCGGCCGCGCGCAAGCGGGCGAAGATGCGCTCGCCGCCGCGCGCCGCTTCGCCGCTGCCGGCACGCAAGGCGTGGTGATCGACATTTCCGCCCGGCCCCAGCCCGAGGCGGCGGCGATTGCAGCCGCGATGCGCGCGCGCTATCTGGCGCTGCCGCGCGCCGATGCGCGGGGGGTAGAGCAGGCGGTCAGCGCGCTGCAGTTCGGGAAAGCATCATGAGTTCGGTTCGCTGGGAGGTCGAGGGGCAGGACTGGCCCAATCGCGAAGTTAGCCGTTTCGTGCGCACCGCGATGCTCGACTGGCACGTCCAGATTGCCGGGCCCGAGGGCGCGCCGGTGCTGTTGCTCGTCCATGGCACGGGCGCGGCGACGCACAGCTGGCGCGACCTGCTGCCGCTGCTGGCGAAGCATTATCTCGTGATCGCGCCCGACATGCCGGGTCATGGCTTCACGCGCGGTCGGATTTCGGGCGGGCAGAGCCTGCCGGGCATGGCGAAGGCGCTGGGCGAGCTGCTGACCAAGCTGGGCCATCCCGCACCGGCGGTGATCGTCGGCCATTCGGCGGGGGCGGCCATCGGCGCGCGGCTGGCGATGGACGCGCGCTGGGATGCAACGCTGATCGGCCTGACACCGGCGCTGATGCCGTTTCCGGGGCTGGCCGCGCGGCTGTTCCCGGCGCTGGCGCGGATGCTGTTCGTCAACCCGTTCACCGCGATGATCTTTGCCCAGATGGCGAGCAGCCGGGGCGAGGTCGCCCGGTTCCTCAAGAAATCGACCGGATCTCGAATCGACGATCTTGGCGTCGATCTCTACCACCGGCTGTTCCGCACCTCGGACCATTGCGCCGGCGCGATCGGCATGATGGCGAACTGGGACCTCGATACGCTCTCGGCCAGCCTGCCCGGACTGACGGGGCGCACGTTGCTGATCCATGGCGGGCGCGATGCGATGGTGCCCGCCGATTCGGTCGAGCGCGCGGGCCATCTGATCCCCGGTGCCGAACTCGCCGTGATTCCCGATCTGGGACATCTGGCGCATGAAGAAGCGCCCGATCGCATCGCCGAGATGATCCTGGCCTTTGCCGCAACCAGCCCTGCCGTGGCGGCCTGACCAGCATGGCGGGGTTGAAGCAGCGCTGGGTCGGCTGGCGCAACAAGGTGATCGGCAATCCCGCCTTCCAGTCCTGGGCCTCGCGCTCGATTTTTGCGCGCGGCATATCGCGGGTGCGGGCGCGGCGGCTTTTCGACATCATCGCCGGGTTCACCTATTCGCAGACGCTCTATGCCTGTGTCGAAGGCGGCATCGTGGCGCGCCTGGAACAGGGCGCGGCAAGCTCGGCGGAATTGGGCGCGCTCGCGCGGCTCGGCGAGGATGCGACCTACCGGCTGCTGCGCGCAGCGGCGGCGCTGGGCGTGATCGAAAGCGTCGGCGACGATCTGTGGATGCTCGGCGAACAGGGCGTCGCGCTCACCGGAAATCCCGGGGCGATCGCGATGATCCGGCACCATCACCTGCTCTATGCCGATCTGGCCGATCCCCTGTCATTGCTGCGGGGCGAACGCAGCGAGCCCGGCGCGCTCGCAGGCTATTGGCCCTATGCGCTGGGCGACGGCAGCGAGGGCGAGAATCAGGCGGCGGTCTCGCCCTATTCGCAGTTGATGGCGGCCTCGCAGCCGATGGTCGCCGATCAGGTGGTGCACGCCTGGCGCTTCGGCCAGCACCGGCGGATGCTCGATGTCGGCGGCGGCGCGGGCGCGTTCATCGCGGCAGTGGCGAAAGCCGCACCGGCGCTCGAATTTGGCCTGTTCGACCTTCCCGCCGTCACCGCGATCGGCGCGCGGCAACTGGGCGAGGCGGGCGTGCGCGTGACCCCGCATCCCGGCGATTTCCGCAATGACCCGATCCCCGCCGGCTATGATCTGATCACGCTGATCCGCATCCTGCATGATCATGACGACGATCTGGCGCAGAGCGTGCTGGTAAAGATACGGGCCTCAATGACCCCTGGCGATACGCTGCTGATCGCCGAGCCGATGGCGGGAACGCCCGGCGCCGAGGCGATGGCGGATGCCTATTTCGGCTTCTACCTGCTCGCCATGGGCTCGGGCCGCGCGCGCACCCCGCAGGAAATCGGGGCGATGCTGGATAAGGCAGGCTTTGCCCGCTGGACCGAACGCCGCACGGGCCTGCCCATCGTCACCCGCGTGATTGCCGCTACGGCCTGACATTCCGCTCATCGCAAGCCACCCGCTTTCCGTCGCGGAACTAATGCGTCTGAATCTGTAAACCTAGATTGACACTAGAGGGCGTTAATATAAGATGACACCTTGATGGAAGGTCCCTCTTCATGGGCCTGTCGCCAAGAACAAGGGGAGCGCGCACGTGCAGGCAATGGCCGTCATTTTCGAAGCGCCGCATCGCCTTGCGCTTCGCTCTCTCGCGCTGAACGCCCCCGAATCGGGCGATGTCGTGGTCGAGATCGCCTGGAGCGGGATCAGCACCGGCACCGAGAAACTGCTGTTCACCGGCAAGATGCCGAATTTTCCTGGCATGGGCTATCCGCTGGTGCCCGGCTATGAATCGGTCGGTCGTGTCGTCGAGTCGGGCAGCGACTGCCGCGGCCGGATCGGCGAATGGGTCTTCGTTCCCGGTGCCAATTGTTTTGCCGATGCGCGCGGACTGTTCGGCGGATCGGCGCGGCGGCTGGTCGTTCCTTCCGCTCGCGCGCTGCCGATCGACGAAAGCTGGGGCAGCGACGGGGTGCTGTTTGCGCTCGCCGCGACTGCCTTGCACGCGATGGCGGGCGGCGAGGCCCCCGATCTGATCGTCGGGCACGGCATCCTCGGACGCCTGCTCGCCCGGCTCACCATTGCCAGCGGCGCGCCCGCGCCCACCGTCTGGGAAATCGATGCCGAACGCGCCAGCGGCGACCATGGCTATGCCGTGGTGCACCCCGATAGCGACGAGCGCCGCGACTATCGCAGCATCTGTGACGTCAGCGGCGACTCGGCCCTGCTCGACACGCTGATCGGTCGCCTCGCCAAAAAGGGCGAGGTCACGCTCGCCGGCTTCTATCAACAGCCCTTGAGCTTCACCTTTCCCCCGGCGTTCATGCGCGAGGCGCGGATCCGCGTCGCCGCCGAATGGGGTCCGGACGATCTGGTCGCGATCCGCGCAATGGTCTCCAGCGGCGCGCTAAGCCTTTCCGGACTGGTCAGCCATGTCCAGCCGGTCGCCGACGCGCCCGAAGCCTATCCGACTGCGTTCACCGACCCTTCCTGCCTCAAGATGATACTCGATTGGAGCGCTTGCGCATGACGATGCTTGAAAACTCTGGTCCTGATGTGGCTGCCCTGCGCGAGGAAGCCGCGCACGAACCCGATCCCGTCGCCACGGGCCCTGTGACCAAGGAAACGCAGGTCATCGCCATCTATGGCAAGGGCGGATCGGGCAAGAGCTTTGCGCTCTCGAACCTCAGCTACATGATGGCGCAGCAGGGCAAGCGCGTGCTGCTGATCGGCTGCGATCCCAAGTCGGACACCACCAGCCTGCTGTTCGGCGGCAAGGCGTGCCCGACGATCATCGAGACCAGCAGCGCCAAGAAGCTGGCCGGGGAAGAGGTCAAGATCGAGGATGTCTGCTTCCAGCGCGACGGCGTGTTCGCGATGGAACTGGGTGGCCCCGAAGTCGGCCGCGGCTGCGGCGGACGCGGCATCATCCATGGCTTCGAACTGCTCGAGAAGCTCGGCTTCCACGATTGGGGCTTCGATTTCGTGCTGCTCGATTTCCTCGGCGACGTGGTCTGCGGCGGCTTCGGCCTGCCGATCGCGCGCGACATGTGCCAGAAGGTGACCGTGGTCGGATCGAATGACCTGCAATCGCTCTATGTCGCCAACAATGTCTGCAAGGCGGTCGACTATTTCGGCAAGATGGGGGGCAATGTCGGCGTCGCGGGCATCCTGATCAACAAGGATGACGGCACTGGCGAGGCCCAGGCCTTTGCCGAGGCGGTGGGCATTCCGGTGCTCGCCTCGATCCCCGCGAACGAGGATATCCGCCGCAAGTCGGCCAATTACCAGATCATCGGTCGCCCCGACAGCGAATGGGGCCCGCTCTTTGCCGAGCTCGGCCTCAACGTCGCCGAGGCTCAGCCGACGCATCCGCGCCCGCTCACCCAGGACGGGCTGCTCGGCCTGTTCAAGCCCGAGGATACCGGCGGCAATGTCGAGCTGGTCCCTGCGACCCAGGCGGACATGCGCGGCGGCGTGTTCGAGGAAAAGGCCTCGCTCGAAGTGGTGTACGACCAGGTATGAGCGATAGCCCCGCCTTTCCCGCGCCACGCAACCCCGACCGGATCGACCTGGCGGCCGTTCCGGTAGAGGGTGGTTGCGCGTCGAAAGACACCATGCGCGCGGCGGCGGAGCAGGCGGGCAAGGGCGAGGTGCTGGCGCGCTATGCGGCGGACTACCCCCAGGGCCCGCACGATCAGCCGCAGAGCATGTGCCCGGCGTTCGGAAGTTTGCGCGTCGGCCTGCGCATGCGGCGCACCGCGACAATCCTGTCGGGCTCTGCCTGCTGCGTCTATGGCCTCACCTTCACCTCGCATTTCTACGGCGCGCGCCGCTCGGTCGGCTATGTGCCGTTCAGCTCGGAGACTTTGGTCACCGGCAAGCTCTACGAGGATATTCGCGACGCGGTCCACCTGATGGCGGATCCGGCGCTCTATGACACCATTGTCGTGACCAATCTTTGCGTGCCGACCGCATCCGGCGTGCCGCTGCAAGGCCTGCCCAAGGCGATCAACGGCGTGCGCGTCATCGGCATCGACGTGCCCGGTTTCGGCGTGCCCACCCATGCCGAGGCCAAGGACGTGCTGGCAGGCGCGATGCTCGCCTATGCCCGCAAGGAAGCTTCACAGGGGCCGGTTGCCAGCCCCAGCCATCGACCGGACCGGCCGACGGTGACTCTCCTGGGTGAGATGTTCCCCGCTGACCCGGTTGGCATCGGGCAATTGCTCGAGCCCCTGGGCCTCGCGGCCGGCCCGGTCGTTCCCACCCGCGAATGGCGCGAGCTGTACAGCGCGCTCGATTGCGCCGCGGTCGCCGCGATCCATCCGTTCTACACCGCGAGCATCCGTGAGTTCGAGGCGGCTGGGCGTCCGGTGATCGGCTCCGCCCCGGTCGGCGTCGATGGCACGGCGGCCTGGCTCGATGCCGTGGGCGCGGCCTGTGGCATAGCGCAGGACAAGGTCGATGCCGCCAAGGACCGCTTCCTGCCCGCGATCCGCGCGGCGCTCGCCGCCAGCCCGATCCAGGGCCGCATCACCGTTTCGGGTTATGAAGGCTCCGAACTGCTGGTCGCCCGGCTGCTGATCGAAAGCGGCGCGGACGTGCCCTATGTCGGCACCGCCTGCCCCAGGACGCGCTGGTCCGATCCCGACCGCGAATGGCTCGAGGCGCGCGGCGTGCGCATCCAGTACCGCGCCAGCCTGGAACAGGACATTGCCGCGGTCGAGGAATTCCGCCCGAACCTGGCCATCGGCACCACGCCGGTCGTCCAGCACGCCAAGAGCGAGGCGATCCCCGCGCTCTATTTCACCAATCTCATCTCCGCCCGTCCGCTGATGGGTCCGGCGGGCGCCGGATCGCTTGCGGTCGTGATCAACGCCGCGCTCGCCAACCAGGACCGTTTCAACCGGATGCAGAGCTTTTTCGACGGGGTGGGCACCGACGAGAACGCGGGCATCTGGCGCGACACCCCGGTCGATCGGCCCGAGTTCAAGAAGAAATATGCCTCCCGCATGGCGGGCCTCAACAAGTCCGAGGAGGCGGTGGGCACATGACCCTCATCATCGATCATGACCGCGCAGGCGGTTACTGGGGCGCGGTCTACGCGTTCACCGCGATCAAGGGCTTGCAGGTCATCATCGACGGCCCCGTGGGCTGCGAGAACCTGCCCGTCACCTCGGTGCTGCATTATACCGACGCGCTGCCGCCGCACGAGCTGCCGATCGTCGTCACGGGTCTCGGCGAAGAAGAGCTGGGCAAGACCGGCACCGAAGCTGCGATGCGCCGCGCCTGGCAGACGCTCGATCCAGATCTTCCCGCCGTGGTCGTCACCGGTTCCATCGCCGAGATGATTGGCGGCGGCGTGACGCCCAACGGCACCAATATCCGCCGCTTCCTGCCGCGCACGATCGACGAGGACCAGTGGCAGGCCGCCGACCGTGCGCTGACCTGGCTGTGGACCGAATTCGGGCCCAAGAAGGTCAAGCCGCTCGCCCCGCGCAAGGAGGGCGTGAAGCCCAAGGTCAACATCATCGGCCCGATCTACGGCACGTTCAACATGCCGAGCGATCTCGCCGAGATCCAGCGGCTCGTCGAGGGCATCGGCTGCGAACTCAACATGGTCTTCCCGCTGGGCAGCCATCTCGCCGATGTGAAGAAGCTCGCGGACGCAGAGGTCAATATCTGCATGTACCGCGAATTCGGCCGCAACCTGTGCGAGACGCTCGAGCGGCCGTATCTGCAGGCGCCGATCGGCCTCGAATCGACCACGCTCTTCCTGCGCAAGCTGGGCGAGCTCACCGGCCTCAACCCCGAGCCGTTTATCGACCGCGAGAAGCACACGACGATCAAGCCGCTCTGGGACCTGTGGCGTTCGGTCACGCAGGATTTCTTCGGCACCGCAAGCTTCGGCATCCATGCCAATGAGACATATGCACGCGGCATCCGCAATTTCCTCGAGCATGACATGGGGCTGCCGTGCAATTTCGCCTTCAGCCGCACGGCAGGCGTGAAGCCCGACAACGAGGCGGTGCGCCACGCAATCCGCACCAACCCGCCGCTGGTGATGTTCGGCAGCTATAACGAGCGCATGTACATGGCCGAATGCGGCGCGCGCGGCATGTACATTCCGGCGAGCTTCCCCGGCGCGGTGATCCGCCGCCACACGGGCACGCCGGTGATGGGCTATTCGGGTGCGACCTGGCTGGTGCAGGAAGTGTGCAATGCGCTGTTCGATGCGCTGTTCCACATCCTGCCCTTGTCGAGCCAGATGGATGCCGTGGCGGCGACGCCGGCCAGGATCGAGCGGGAACTCGCCTGGACCGATGAAGCCAAGGCGCGGCTCGACCGGCTGGTCGATGCGCAGCCGGTATTGGTGCGCATCTCTGCGGCCAAGACATTGCGCGACGCTGCGGAGAGGGCAGCGCGGCGTGCAGGCGAAGATTCAGTAACCGAGGTGCGGCTGGTGGAGGAAGCCGTCGCACAGAATATGGGTGAGGTCGCGTGAGCGTCTTGTCCAGTCATCGGCCTTGGGACGGGGCCTCCAATATCCGCGTCGGGTTCGCCCGCACGGATAATCGCCTGGAAGGCGCCCACGCGGCGTTCTTCCAAATCTGGAAGCTAAGGAGAATATCTCATGGCAGATGAAGGGATGGGTCCCACGACCTACCTCACAGAAAGCGAGGCGAAGGAGTTCCACAAGCTCTTCGTCGCCAGTTTCGCTTTCTTCACCATCGTCGCGATCATCGCGCACGTACTGGTTTGGCAATGGCGCCCCTGGTTCCCGGGCACGCCCGGCTATGAAGCGACATCGAGCCTCGACCCGGTGACCGACGTTCAGCTCAGCTAAGAAGGAAACCTGATCATGCATAGAATGTGGCAATCATTCGACGGCAACAGGATCCTGACTGCGCTCGCGGTCTTCCTGTTCGTCCTCGCACTTCTCATCCACTTCATCCTGTTGAGCACAAATCGCTACAACTGGCTGGAGCCCCCTATGCCGGCAGCTGCACCTGCGGCGGTTGCTGCGGCATCGGCGATTACACCCTGACCTAAGGGTTAAGCCAGTGTGTCGCCTTGCCAGGCGATGAGGGCGGACCTGTGGAACCGGTTTTCACCGGTCCGCCCCTTTCACTGGATGCATGAGAACAAACGAGCCCCCGCATACGGGGAATAATCATTCACGCTCGCCGCACAGCATCGCGGCGGCGAACGAAGGAGTCTGGCAATGGCGCTCTTGAGCTTCGAGAGAAAATATCGCGTCAGAGGCGGAACATTGGTCGGCGGGGATCTGTTCGATTTCTGGGTCGGGCCATTTTATGTCGGCTTCTTCGGGATCACGACGCTGTTCTTCGCCTCGCTCGGCACTGCGCTCATCTTCTACGGTGCGTCGCAGGGTGGAACCTGGAACCCCTGGCTGATCAACATCGCGCCGCCGGACCTGAAATATGGCCTCGGCCTCGCGCCGCTGAAGGAAGGGGGATTGTGGCAGATCATCACGGTCTGCGCGATCGGAGCGTTCGTCAGCTGGGCCTTGCGAGAGGTCGAGATCTGCCGCAAGCTGGGCATGGGCTATCACGTGCCTGTCGCCTTCGGCTTCGCGATCTTCGCCTATGTGACGCTGGTGGTGTTCCGCCCGTTCCTGCTGGGCGCCTGGGGACATGGCTTCCCCTATGGCATCTTCAGCCACCTCGATTGGGTGTCGAACGTTGGCTACCAATATCTGCATTTCCACTACAACCCGGCGCACATGCTCGCCGTGTCGTTCTTCTTCACCACCACGCTCGCGCTTTCCATGCACGGCGCGCTGGTCCTTTCGGCCACCAACCCGGCCAAGGGTGAGGAAGTCAAATCACCCGAATATGAAGACACCTTCTTCCGCGACCTGATCGGCTATTCGGTCGGCACGCTCGGCATCCACCGCGTGGGCCTGCTGCTGGCGCTGAACGCCGGGTTCTGGAGCGCAGTGTGCATCATCATATCCGGACCGTTCTGGACCCGCGGCTGGCCCGAATGGTGGACGTGGTGGCTCAACCTGCCGATCTGGATGTGAGAGGGGTAATCACCATGGCAAGCTACCAAAATATCTTCACCCAGGTCCAGTTGCGCGGGCATCCCGAAATGGGGATGCCGCACAAGGACGACAGCGAACCGCGCATCCCGCTTACCGCCTATAGCTACTGGATGGGCAAGCTGGGCCAGGCGCAGCTCGGGCCGCTCTATCTCGGCAAGCTGGGTCTCGCATCGCTGCTGTTCGGCGGCCTGTCGATCGCGATCATGGGTCTCAACATGCTGGCTTCGGTCAACTGGAACCCCAATCGCTTCCTCAAGGAATTCTTCTGGCTGGCGCTCGAACCGCCGGGTCCGGAATGGGGCTTCTCGGTCTATGTGCCCCTGGCCGAAGGCGGCTGGTGGATCATCGCGGGCTTCTTCCTGACCGCCTCGATCCTGCTCTGGTGGGCCCGCACCTATCTCCGCGCCAAGGCGCTGGGCATGGGAACGCACATCGCCTGGGCCTTTGCGAGTGCGATCTGGCTGTATCTGGTGCTCGGCATCATCCGTCCGTTCCTGCTCGGCAGCTGGTCGGAAGCCGTGCCCTTCGGTATCTTCCCGCACCTCGACTGGACCGCAGCCTTCTCGATCCGTTACGGCAACTTGTTCTACAATCCGTTCCACGCCCTCTCGATCGCCTTCCTTTATGGCTCCACCTTGCTTTTTGCGATGCACGGCGCCACAATTCTGGCCGTGGGTCGCTATGGTGGCGAGCGCGAGATCGAGCAGATCTACGATCGCGGAACGGCCAGCGAACGCGCCGGACTGTTCTGGCGCTGGACCATGGGCTTCAATGCCACCATGGAATCGATCCATCGTTGGGCCTGGTGGTTTGCGGTGCTGACCACACTTACCGGCGGCATCGGCATCCTGCTCACCGGCACGGTTGTCGATAACTGGTATCTCTGGGCTCAGGAGCATGGTTTTGCCCCTGCCTATCCCGATACCGGTGTTGTTGATCCGAGCACGAGTTTCGTCGCACCCGATCCGGTGCCGGCGGAACCGAGCCTGATGGCTGCGGACCCTGGCGCTGCTGCGCCTGCGGCCCCCAGCCCGGCAGAAGGGAACTGACAGCCATGTTGACCCTATCCAAACTCACCACCATGGGGGCGCTGGCCGTGGCCGCGCTCTCGCTCGGGGCCTGTGACATCGGCCCCAAGACGTCCGAACAGGGCGGTTTCCGGGGAACCGGCATCGCCCAGATCAGCGATCCTGACAACAAGATCGATCCCGGTACCGTTCCGCCGCCTCCCTATGAGCTGCCGCCCCCATCGGGGCCGAAGGCGAGCGAGGTATATCAGAACGTCAAGGTTCTTGGCCATGTCAGCCAGGAGGAGTTCGACTATACCATGGCGGCGATCACCCAGTGGATCGTGCCTGCCGATGCCCCGCCCGAACAGGCCGGGTGCAACTACTGCCACAATGCCGAAAATCTGGCGGACGACAGCAAATATACCAAGGTTGTCGCGCGCCGGATGATCCAGATGACGCAGAACATCAACCAGAACTATTCGGACCACGTCAAGAAGACCGGCGTGACCTGCTATACCTGCCATCGCGGCAATGCAGTGCCGAAATATGTCTGGACCGATCCCAAGCCCAGCGACGGGCGTCTGATGGGCAACAAGCGTGGCCAGAACACGCCGAGTCCGGTCACCGCTTATGCTTCGCTGCCGCTCAGCACGGCCAGCATGTATCTGGGGCTCGATGCCAAGGCGGCGCGGGTGCAGTCGAAGACCCGGCATCCCACGACGCTCAATCTCAAGGGCACCAAGGATGCAGAGGCCAATTATGCGATCATGATGCACCTGTCGCGGTCGCTGAACGTCAACTGCACCTATTGCCACAACAGCCGCGCCTTTGCGCAATGGGGCCAGTCGAGCCCGCAGCGCGCCCAGGCCTGGTATGGCCTGCAGATGGTCAAGAACGCCAACCAGGAATATATCCACCCGCTGACCAGCGTGTTCCCGGCCAACCGGCTGGGTCCGCAGGGCGATCCGTACAAGACCAATTGCGCAACCTGCCACCAGATCCAGCGCAAGCCGCTGGGCGGTGCCCAGATGGCCAAGGACTATCCGGCGCTGCTGACGCTCGGGCCCAAGGGTGTGGTGCCTGGCGCCGCGCCTGCGGGAACGGCTCCGGCCATGCCCGGCATGCAGGCGCCGGCTCCGGCAGCGGCGGCAGCCGCACCGGCTGCGGCTGCAGCGGCTGGGAATTGACGATCTGAAATCCTCCCCGAGCTTGTCTCGGGGAGGGGGACCGCCGACCGCAAGTCGGTGGTGGAGGGGAAGCAAGATGGCATGACGTTCATGGTCTGCACTTCACCGCTGCCCCTCCACCGCCCGCTTCGCGGGCGGTCCCCCTCCCCCAGCAAGCTGGGGGAGGATTTTTGATCGAGTAAGCGCTCATGCACCTGTTCGAAGCCCTGGTTGTCCTCCACGTCATCTGCGGGGCGACCGGGCTGATCGCGTTCTGGGTGCCGATTGCGTCGCGCAAGGGCGGGCAGGCGCATCGCAAATGGGGGCGGGTGGCAACGCTCGCCTTTATCGGGGCAGGCATATTGGCCATCGCGATGGCGCTGCTGTCGCTTTACGGGCCGGAAAAGCGGCTGCCGATGATCACCGACCGCGTGCTGTTCGACGGGCTTTTCGGCTGGATGATGCTCTATCTCGGCATGTTGACCATCGGCTTTGCGGTCTATGGCCTTGCCGTCGTCCGCCATCGCGCCAACCGCGCGGCCTTGCGTGCGCCGCATTATCTCGCACTGTTCGGCGCGGTGATCGCCTCGGCTGCGTGGTGCGGCTATTACGGCCTGATGATCGGCCAGCCGCTGATGGCCGCGCTTGCCGTGGTCGGGCTGACCGCTGTGGCGACGCAGCTCTTCTATGTCTGGCGACCCAGCGCCCCGGCGCGCGCGCATGTGCCCGAACATTTCCGCGCGCTGCTCGGCATGGGCATATCGGCCTATACCGCGTTCCTGTCGGTCGGGCTCATCCGGCTGGTGCCCGATCATGTGTTCAATCCCCTGATCTGGGCAGTGCCCAGCGTGATCGGGGTGAGCCTGATCCTGCGCTATACGCTCGCCAACCGGCCGAAGGCGGGCAGCGCAACCAGGTCCGTGCAGCGGCGGCAAGCATAGGAGGCGCGGATGAAGGACTGGATCGTCAACAATCTGGGCATCATCGAGATGCTGATGTCGGGCGTGCTGGTACTCGGCTTCTGCGCCTGGCAGTATTGGAGCGTGAGCAGGCCCGACAAGGGGGAGTAGGGGGATCTACGCCTTCATCCCGCTGGTCGGTCCGGGGCTGCCCATCGCGGTCCGCTAACGTCATCCTGAACTTGTTTCAGGACCCATCGTGCCCGATCAAGCCGAAGCCGCGTGGGGAGAAATGGGTCCTGAAACGAGTTCAGGGTGACGGAGGTGACATCGCGACGTTCAGCGCGGGGCCTTCGACAAGCTCAGGCTGAGCGGAGTGGGGTGCGGGTGCCGGGCGGGCAGGGTGCAGGAGCTGGCCAAGTTGCGTGGAGCGCACCGAGCCCGCCTCGCCTCCTACCGCTCCTTCTTCTTGGTCGGCGCGTTGAAATCCGCCGGTTTGCCCGCGATCCAGGTCAGGAACTTGGCGATCTCGGGATGCTGGCGCAACGCTTCCACATCCTCGCCGATCCGCCCCAGTTCGGCATTGGTGAAATGCGCGTGGATCGTGCGGTGGCAGATCGGGTGCACCGCCACGCGCGCCTTGCCGCCCTTGGCCTTGGGCACCGGATGGTGCCACTCGATCAGCTCGCCAAGATCCCGACCGCACAACCAGCATGGCTCGGGCGGCGGCGCTTCGGCTTCGTCTTCCTCGTCTTCCCAGGCGCGGCGTTTGGGCATCAGCGCATCAATCCGCCGTCGGACCGTTGCCTGGGCCGAGCAGATCGATGACCGCGGTCACCATCGCCTCGGTCGCCAGCGTGATCGATTCGCGCGGGGCTACCTTGAAGAAAGGGCTGTGATGCGCCGGCAGCGTCAGCTTGCCCGCCCTGGCCACATCGATATCCGCCTGCGGCGTGCCGCCGACATTGAAATACAGGCCCGGCACATCGGTATTGGGCGCGACGAAATAGGCGAAATCCTCCGCGCCCATGCCCGTTTGCGGTTCATTGGTCAGTAGCGCGTCCTGGCCAAAACGTTTGGCGAAGATCTTCGTGATCCGCTCGGTCAGCGGCTTGTCGTTGACCGTCACCGGGGTCGATTCAAACCCGACCTTGACTTGCGGCAACCTGTCCTCGGGCAGGCCATTCAAGCGACCGACATTCTCGGCAATGCGCTTGATCCCGTCGAGCAGCTTCTTGCGCACCGCATTGTCGTTCGACCGCACGGTAATCTGCAGCTCCGCCTTGTCCGAGATGATGTTGTGCTTGAAGCCTGAATGGAACGAGCCAACCGTCACTACCCCGGCTTCGAGCGGCGAGATTTCGCGCGAGACCAGGGTCTGCAGCGCCATGACGATTTCCGCGCCCATCAGAATCGGGTCCTTGCCCATATGCGGATAGGCGCCGTGCGTGCCGACGCCGAAAATGGTGATGTCGACCGAGTCCGATGACGAGGCGGTGAGGCCCGGCTGAATCTCGATCTTGCCCGTGGGCGTCCCGGCGGAGACGTGGAAGGCGAGCGCGTAATCGGGCTTGGGGAAGCGGGTATAGAGGCCGTCCTGCATCATCTTGGCCGCGCCGCCGATGCGCTCTTCCGCCGGTTGCGCGACGAAAACCACGGTGCCCTTCCACTGGTCCTTCATCGCGGCAAGGCGGCGCGCGGTGCCGATCATCGAGGTGATGTGCGTGTCATGGCCGCAGGCGTGCATCACCGGCTTTTCGGTGCCGTCGATATCTACCTGTTTGACCTTGGAGGCATAGGGCAGGCCGCTATCCTCGGCGAGTGGCAGGCCGTCCATGTCGGCGCGCACCATGATCACCGGGCCGTCGCCATTCTTCAGGATGCCGACCACGCCTGTCACGCCGACGCCTTCGGTCACCGTGGCTCCGGCGGCGCGCAGCTCGGCCGCGATGATCTTCGCGGTGCGGGTTTCCTTGAACGACAGTTCGGGATTGGCGTGGAAATCGAGGAACAGCTTTTCGAGCTTCGTGTCATAATCGCTCGCCACCGCCTTGCCGAGCGCATCCTGTGCGTGCGCCGCAGATGCGCCGAGTGCGAGCGCCATGGCGCTGCCGATCAGGCCGATAGCCGTTGCTCTGTTCATCGATTTCCCCTTTTTCCCCAAGGCGTTCCTGCCCCATTTGCGCGACTATAGCGCCTGTCATCGCGGAATCTATCGTCATTCCCGCGAAAGCGGGAATCCCGCTTCTGTCCGATAGTTGAAGCGAAGCGGGACCCCCGCTTGCGCGGGGGTGACGATGTTGGGGGTCTCCAGAATTCAGCTCAATCCGCCGGACCTACCTTGAACGCGCAAAGCTTGTTGCCGTCAAGGTCGCGAAAATAGGCGCCGTAAAACGCCTGGTCACCCTCGGGGCCGCGCAGGCCGGGTTTGCCCTCGCAGGTGCCGCCGAGTTCGAGCGCCTTGGCGTGGAGCATGTCGACCTTGGACCGCGCATCCATGGCCAGTGCGATCATCATGCCGTTGCCCACCGTCGCCGGCTCGCCATTATAGGGCCGGGTGATCGCGATGCCCGGCGTGCCCCAGGCGGTGCCGAACAGCGTGAAGCCGTTCTCTTCCATCCGCATCAGCTCGCTGCCGCCCAGCGCGCCGACCAGCCCCGCATAAAAGCCGCGCGCCTTGTCGAGGTCGTTCGATCCGACGGTGACATATCCGATCATTTTTTTCTCCTGTCCGTCTGGCCCGACTCAGGCCAGTTGCAGAACGAAACTTATCACGGACATATGTCGAGGCAATGACCTATCGGGTAATCCTCCGCATTTCCGGTGCTGATCCGCACCACGCCCTCGCCGCTTGCACGGTTGACCCACAAACCTGCGCGCAGCCCATAGGCCTCGCCCGGATGGCCGATCCACACCGATCCGTCGGGTTTCTCGATCCGCTGCACGCCGAGCCCGAAGGCCTGGAAATAACCGCGATCGTCATCGCCATTGCTGCCGTCGAAGCGCCATTGGGCGCGGGTGAGCTCGGCGAAGGACTCGGGGGTGAGCAGCCCGTCGCCGCCGTTCAGCAGCATCTGGCCCAGCCGCGCGAGTCCTCCGGCAGAAATGCGCATGCCACCCTGCGGGCTGAACGCCGATCCGTTTTTGCCGGGTGCGTACAACTCAATATCGCAGCGGCCATCGCTGGCGGGCACATAGGCGCACTGATCGGGCGCGCCGATCCAGTCGTCGCGCGCGATCGTACCATCGGGATTGTAGAGCGTGATCGCGGTCTTCGCGCTGCCCGGCTTGCAGCCCGACCAGTTATAGCAGGCGGGAATGGCAAGCGGATCGAACACTTCCTCCGCCATGATCCGGTCGAACCTTTTGCCGCTCGCTGCCTCCATCACCGCCGCGATGACGGGAAAGTTGACATTGGCATAGCGGAAATAGCCGCCTGGGGCGTGGTCCGCATCCCAGGCCTCCGGCCTAGCGAGCAGATCGGCAAGGCTGGCATCGAGCGGAATGAAATAGCCCGCATCGTCCTTCAGCCCCGACTGGTGCGACAGCAGCAGCCTCAGCGTGATCTTCTGCGCCGGATATCGGGGGTGGGCAACGCGCCAGCCGAGATAGAGCGACACGTCGCGGTCGAGGTCGAGCACGGCCTTGTCGACCAGCCGCATCACCGCGACCCCGACCGCGAGCTTGGAGATCGAGGCGATGCGCACCGGATCGTCGAGCGTCGCCTCGCGCAGGCTCGGGCGGTGCGCAAGGCCGGTGACCTTGCCGCGATCGAGCCGGTCGGCGGTGAATTTCAGCTCGATGCGGACATTGTCATCGGTCTGGGCGTGGGCGGGGGTGTTGGGCGCCGCTGCCAACATCACCGCCAGCATCGTCATTCCCGCGAAGGCGGGAATCCCGCTTTTGCGCCACATCTGCTCTAAGAAGCGGGACCCCCGCCTGCGCGGGGGTGACGAGACAGGCTTCATTGGATCGGCAATCAGGCCTTGCATTCGCCGATGCGCTTGCCGCTGTTCTTCGCCTTCATCGTCATGCTGCCGAACTCCTTGGAGCTCATCACCATATCCATCTGCATGTCATAGCTGGTCGCGGTATACGTTCCGGTCAATTTGATGTCACCTTGCTGGCCCGGCTGCTTGCCCTTGCAGGCAATGACTGCATTGACCTTGCCGTCGGACAGATCGAGCGTCTTGTAGGCACATTCACCACTATCGGCTCCGGCGAGGAAGTCCGCGCCAGGCTTGCTGGCCTGTTCCTTGGTCAAGCAGTTCTTCACGGCTTGCGGTTTGCCGACCTGCTGCTTCATGGCGTCCTGAAGCTGGGGCGGCATCTTGCTCTTGGCAAAATCAACGTCGAGCATCTCGACCTTGTTCTCCCACTCGCCGGGGCTGAACTTGATCGATTCGGCTTCTCTGGCGACCTCTTCCTTGCTGATCTTGCCGTCGCCATCCTTGTCTGCGCCGCCGCCGCCGCTGCACGCGGCCAGCGCCAGCAGCGGCAGGGCCAGGATCGAAACAGTCTGCATCTTCATGGGGAATTCTCCGTTGGGGCCAGGTGCCATCAGGGGATGCGCGACCGCATGTCCGTGTTGGCAGGCGACCCTAAAGATGCACCCCGGCCAATGCAATCGCATCCCCGCCCTTGCACCGGTGGCCACTGGTCCGCATATCCTTGGCCATGGCTGAACTGGTAATCCGACGCGGGCTGGAAGAGCCGCAAACCGATGGCACCTTCGTGCCGCACAAGCCGCAGCGGCCCGAAAAGGCCGAGGGCGGGAAGCGCTTCAAGCTGGTCAGCGAATACACGCCTTCGGGCGACCAGCCGACCGCGATCAAGGAGCTGGTCGACGGCATCAAGGCGCAGGACCGCGACCAGGTGCTGCTCGGCGTCACCGGATCGGGCAAGACCTTCACCATGGCGCAGGTGATCGAACAGACCCAGCGGCCTGCCTTGATCCTTGCGCCGAACAAGATCCTCGCCGCGCAGCTTTATGGCGAGTTCAAGAGCTTCTTCCCCGAAAACGCGGTCGAATATTTCGTCAGCTATTACGATTATTACCAGCCCGAAGCCTATGTGCCGCGCTCGGACACCTATATCGAGAAGGAGTCGAGCGTAAACGAGGCGATCGACCGGATGCGGCATTCGGCGACGCGATCGCTGCTCGAGCGCGACGACGTGATCATCGTTGCCTCGGTGTCGTGCATCTACGGCATCGGCTCGGTCGAGACCTATTCGGCGATGATCTTCGACATCAAGGCGGGCGAAAGCGTCGACCAGCGCGAGCTGATCCGCAAGCTGGTCGCGCTGCAATACAAGCGCAACGATGCGAGCTTCACGCGCGGCAATTTCCGCGTGCGCGGCGATACGCTCGAGCTGTTCCCCTCGCATTACGAGGATGTCGCCTGGCGCATCTCGTTCTTCGGCGACGAGGTGGAATCGATCGCCGAGTTTGATCCCTTGACCGGCAAGCCCGGCGCGAAGCTCTCCCAAGTGCGCGTCTATGCGAACTCGCACTATGTCACGCCGGGTCCCACGATGCAGCAGGCCGCAGCCGCGATCCGCTTCGAGCTCACCGAGCGATTGAAGGAGCTCGAGGCCGAAGGGCGGCTGCTCGAGGCGCAGCGGCTCGAGCAGCGCACCAATTTCGATCTCGAGATGATCGCCGCGACCGGAAGCTGCGCAGGCATCGAGAACTATTCGCGCTTCCTCACCGGGCGCCTGCCGGGCGAGCCGCCGCCGACATTGTTCGAATATCTGCCCGAAAACGCGCTGCTGTTCATCGACGAGAGCCACCAGACCGTGCCGCAGATCGGCGCGATGGCGCGCGGCGACCATCGGCGCAAGCTGACGCTCGCCGAATATGGCTTCCGCCTGCCGAGCTGTATCGACAACCGCCCGCTGCGCTTCAACGAATGGGACGCGATGCGCCCGCAAACGGTCAGCGTTTCGGCCACGCCCGGCAATTGGGAGATGGAACAGACCGGCGGCGTGTTCGCCGAACAGGTCATCCGCCCCACGGGCCTGATCGACCCGCCGGTCGAGATCAAGCCGGTCGAGGAGCAGGTCGACGATCTGATCGCCGAGTGCAAGAAGGTCGCCGCCGCAGGATATCGCACGCTCGTCACCACGCTGACCAAGCGTATGGCCGAGGATCTCACCGAGTATATGCACGAGGCGGGGATCAAGGTCCGCTACATGCACTCGGACGTCGAGACGCTGGAGCGCATCGAGCTGATCCGCGATCTGCGCATGGGCGTGTATGACGTGCTGATCGGCATCAACCTGCTGCGCGAGGGACTCGATATTCCCGAATGCGGGCTGGTCGCGATCCTCGATGCCGACAAGGAAGGTTTTTTGCGCAGCGAAACCTCGCTGATCCAGACGATCGGTCGTGCTGCGCGCAATGTCGAGGGCCGCGTGATCCTCTATGCCGACCGCATCACTGGCAGCATGGAGCGCGCGCTCAACGAGACCAACCGCCGCCGCGAGAAGCAGATCGCCTATAACGAGGCGCACGGCATCACGCCTACGACGATCAAGCGCAATATCGGCGACATCATCGCGCATGTCGCGAGCAAGGACAGCGTGCTGGTCGACACCGGCGTCGACGACCGCCCGCACATGGTCGGCCACAACCTGCGCGCCTATATCGAGGACCTCGAAAAGAAGATGCGCGCCGCCGCCGCCGATTTGGAATTCGAGGAAGCCGGACGCCTGCGCGACGAAATCCGCAAGCTGGAGGCGGAGGAACTGGGGCTGCCGGTAGAGCAAAGGGTGGCCGCGCCCAAAGGCAGGGCGACCGAAGGCAAGCCGGGGACGCGCAAGATGCGATACGGGAAAACGCAACGGAAGTTTTGAGAGATAAGTTATCCACGAAAGCGGATCCACTATGACATAAGCTTGGCTTTACGGAGAAACACCGATGGTCAAGCCCAGCAAACTCTATCAGCAACTCGTCGCAGGCCGTGCAGGCATTATTTCGTTCCGAGATTTCGTGCGGTTGCTCGAAGCGTTCGGCTTTCGTCACCACCGCACCGATGGCAGCCACCATGTCTATGGGCATCCAAAGCTCGAACGGCCGCTGATCATCCAGCCGATCGGCAAGGATGCCAAAGCCTATCAAGCCGCCCAGTTTCTTGATATGGTTGAGCAGGCAGGCCTTGAGATGGATGAATGATGCAGCACCATTATCACATCAACGTATTCTGGTCGTCAGAGGACAATTGCTGGATCGCCGACGTTCCCGACCTCAAGCCTTGCTCCGCGCACGGAGACACGCCGGTCGAAGCGATTTCAGAGGCCGAAGTCGCTATCGGGATGTGGCTCGATTACGCCCGCGAAAAGGGGCACCCCATTCCCGAACCACGCTATCGCCCAGCGATATATGCGGTCAGGGCAGCCTGATTCTTGGATATTAATTCTCCAGCCTATCCAAACATGGCTTTGGCTTGCGCGCTACATGACGGCGGTAACCGCAGGTGCTGGAAAACTGCATAAGCTTGGCTTTACGGAGAAGCCAGGATGATACGTTCCAGAAACCGAGAAGGTCTGGCTCCGCTCACCCAGCCGCAAGCTGCCGCCGGACATTCAGCAAACTGCCTTGCGCAAGCTTTTGCAGATCGATTCCATCGAGCAGCTTCAGGAATTGCGCGTCCCACATGGCAACAGGTTTGAGCAGTTGAAAGGTTATCAACCGTTGCGATATCGTCTCCGGATCAACGACCAGTGGCCGATCACGTTCAACTGGTCTGACGGAGACGCGCATAATGTCCGGATCGAGGACTATCATTGAGGATGATGACCGGCTGGACAACGTCCATGTCGGCTCGATCCTGCGCGAGGATTTCCTGATCGGCAGCGAAATTCCAGCGGTTGAAGTGGCCGATGGGGCCGGCATCCCGCTGGAAACCATAGACGCCTTGCTTGCGGAAATCCGGCCGATCGATGCGGATATCGATCTGAGGCTGGCGCGCTATTTCGGGATGTCCGAGGGCTTTTTCCTCGGGCTTCAGATTGATTTCGACGTCGAGGAAGCCAAGCGGGCGATCGGCAGCGAGCTCGACCGCATCGTTCAGCGCGCCGCCTGAGGCTCTTGCCATCCGCCGCGAAAAGCGGCACCCCGTGATCCAGCGGGTCGCACCGTGGCTCCGTGCATTCCGGCGGGGCAAGACTGATCGGACGTCCTGCATGGCCTTGCAATTTTTCTCCCGTTTCGCCGTCGGCGCAGCCGCGCTGGCTTCGCTCGCTGCGCCCGCGCATGCTCAAAGTTTGTCGGACAAGGAAGGCTATGACGCCCTGCTCAGCTGCGCGGCGTTCTTTTCGGCGGCGGCCGCCATCACCGATGGCGACAAGAAGACCAGCGGCGAGGCGACCGAGCTGGCGACGGCGTTCATGACCGGCGCGATGCTGCTCGCACCGGGCGGCAATCAGGACCGCGCCGAAAAGGAATTGCAGGAGCAGACCGAGGTCTTCGCCGTTGCGATGGTGGCCGACGACAAGGGCATGACCCAGGATCTCGACGAGCTGGCGGATGGTTGCAGCACGTTGGGCGAGAACTATCTGCCCGAGGTCATCGCACGCGCCGGCGAGTAGTGTGCAGCCTCAGCCGACCAATGCGGTCAATGTATCGACGGTCAGCACCTGGGGCAGGATCACCGGCGCCTGGCCCGGCGCATACCAGACATAGAGCGGCACGCCCGAGCGGCCCTGTGCTTCCAGATAGCGGCTGATCTCGGCATCGCGCCGGGTCCAGTCGCCTTCGAGCACCACCACGCCCGCCTTTTTGAACGCCGCTGCGGTCGCCTCGCGCTGGATTGCGGCGGCCTCGTTCGCCTTGCAGGTGATGCACCAGTCGGCAGTGAAATAGGCGAAGACCGGCCTGTTGGCGGTTCGGAGCTCGGCGAGCTTCGCCTCGCTGAACGGCTGGGCGGGAAGAGTGGCACTCGCGGCGCGGGCCGATCCGTTCGGCGCGGCCTCGGTCGGCAAGGCGACGATGGCAGCGACGGCAACCGCCAGCGACGGGACAAGTGCGATCCAGCCACTCCTGCCCGCGCCCTGCCGCGCGCCCAGCCACCAAAGCAGCAGCGCCAGCGCCATCGCGGCGGCAAGGCCGAACAGCACGCCGTCATTGCCGGTCTGCTGGCCGAGCAGCCAGACCAGGGCCAGCGCGGTGAGGAACATCGGCACCGCCATGATCCGGCGGAAGGTGCCCATCCACGCGCCCGGACGCGGCATCATCCGGCGCAAGGCGGGAATGAAGCCGATCGCCAAAAAGGGTAGCGCGAGGCCGAGGCCCAACCCTGCGAACACGAGCAGCGCGGCGGGCACGGGCAGGATCAGCGCGGTGCCCATCGCGGCGGCCATGAACGGCGCGGTGCAGGGCGTCGCGACAAAGGCTGCGAGCGCGCCGGTCCAGAACGATCCCGCAGCGCCCTGTTTCTGCGTCAGGCTGCCCCCCGATGATACGGTCGCGAACTCGAACAGCCCAGCGAGGTTGAACGCTATGGCGGTGACCAGCAGGAGCAGCGCCAGAATGATGCGCGGGTCCTGCAGCTGGAACGCCCAGCCGATCTGCTCTCCGCCCGCGCGCAGGGCAAGCAGCAGTCCACCCAGCCCGAGGCACACCAGCACGATGCCTGCAGTATAGGCGAGTGCATCGCGCCGCGCCGCGCGTTCGTCGCCGCCCGCCTTGGCCAGGCTGATCGCCTTGAGGCTGAGGATCGGGAAGACACACGGCATGATGTTGAGCAGCAGCCCGCCGAGCAGTGCGCCGCCGAGTGCGGTGGCGAGCAGCACGAGCATGTCGCCCTCGGCCGGGGCGGCGCTGGCGGCGGTGTCGATCCGCGTCCCGCCGGGGATGACGGTCCCCGGTTTCGCTACCAGATCGAGCCCCATATGCTCGCCAATGCGCAGCACGCCGCCGATTTCAGCAGCATCGCTGCCCGCGACCTCGGTCTCGACGATCAGCCGGTCACCGTCGCGGAAAAAGGCCTGGGGTGCGCGATAGCTGAGCGCCTTGTCGGTGCGCGCGAAGAAATGCGGGGCGTCGATCGCACCGGCGGCGGGGAAGGGGATGGCGATGCGCAGGATCTTGCCGGCGCGGGCAAATGTCGCTTCGGAGCCAAGCGGGGCGGGCAGCCGCTGCCGCCAGGCGTCGAAGCGGGCCCGCGCAGCCTTGTCGATGCCGCCCTTGCCGACGGTCAGCCGAGTGGTCAGCGTCGCGCTTTCGGGCACGCAGATCTCGTCGGTGCACGCCAGCCAGTCGGCCTTGACGCTGATCGGCAGCACCGTGCCTGGCGCGAGCGCGGGATCGAGCTTCAGCGCGACCAGCGGCGCATAGGGACCTTCATAGACGTGGTTCATCAACCCCGCGATGATCAGCGTCTCCGGCACGGGATAGCGAAGCTCGCCAACCGTCACACCTTTCGGCAGCGTCCATTCGAGCGTCATGCCGAGCCCGGCATCGCCCGGATTTTCCCAATATCCGTGCCAGCCCTTTTTTGGCGTCATGGCAAAGGCGAGATCGACGGTGCTGCCGGGCGCAGGATCGGCGCTTTCGGCGACCAAGGACGCGGCGATATTGTTCGGCCCGCGCTGGAGCGGCTGGGCGGCAGCGGGCAGGGCAAGCGCCAGCAGGAAGATAGCCCAAAGGGTCCGGAAAACAGCCAGCATCATCGCCGCCATGTAGAAGGTTTGCGGGCCAAAACCAATGGCCGTTCGGTGAACGTTTCGCTTTGCGGAACCCGGTGGTTACCGCTGGTCGTAGGCGCTCAAACCCTTGCCCAACCGGTTCTCGCCCAGAGGGATGCGGTCACGGCTCCAGTTGGCGACGAACCAGGTGGCGCGATCGACGCCGGGGGCAAGGCTGGCGTCATTGCCGTAGATCTGCAGCCCTGCGGAGCTGTAGCTGCGACCTTCGGCCGCGACAGCGATGAACGCCGACCAGTTTTCCTTGTTCTGACCCTGGACGAAGATGTTGCGGGTGATCTCGCCGCTCGCGCCGCCGGGCAGGTCGATCATGTAGTTGGTGCCATTGCCCTGGCTGTCGTCGAAGCTCGAATCGGTAATCGATACCTGCGCAGCACGGCTCTTCACATAATGGCCGCCCTGGCCGCGTTCGAAGCGCGAGCGGGTGACGGTGAGCGATCCGTAATCGCCGATATAGATCGAATGCGCGCAATCCGACGCGCAGATGCCGAGGCCCGAAAAGCTCGACTTGTCTATGACGATCCGTCCGCCCGGATTCTGGGCCGTGAGAATGCCCTGCTGGCTGTTGCGGAACAGGCTGTTGAAGACGCTGAGATCGCCCCATTCCAGCCTGATGCCGGCACCGTTCTCATCGGGCACGCCGATATTCTGGAAGATCAGCCCCTCGACCCGCGCGCTGCGGCCACGCAGCACCAGCGTCGCCTTGCTTTCGCACACACCGCCGTCGAAGATCGCGGTGCCGGGGGTGGCGGCGCGATAGGTGATGTTGCCCGCCTCCTGCACCGCGCAATCGCGCCAGATGCCGGGCGCGACCTCGATCGTGCCGGTGCCGCCGCCGATCTTGTTCACGGCATCGGAAAGCGAGCGATAGGTCTTGCCGGTCTCGGCGATGCGATAGGGCATGGGACGCTGTTGCGCGAACAGGGGAAGGGCACTGATCAGGGCCAGCGCGGCGACAAGGATGATGCGAAGCGTGGTCATGCCCAATGTCATACCATGCTCGCTGGGAAATGCCGGACTTTAGAGGGTTAACGCGGGCGCCGTCCCGTCACGGCACAGGCGCGGGTTCATCGGTTACCGGCTCGGCCTCACCTTCCATCTTGTGCCTGCGCCCATAGACCAGATCGAACAGCGGCGAGGCCATGAACGTCGTCACGATTGCCATGATGACGAGCATCGAGAACAGCGCCGGGCCGATAATCCCGCGCTGCAGGCCGATATTGATGATGATCAGCTCCATCATCCCGCGCGCGTTCATCAGCGCGCCGATCGCCATGGCGGTGGCATTGTCCTGGCCCGTGATGCGCGCTGCGGCGTAGCAAGCGACGCCCTTGGCCAGGATCGAGGCCGCCAGAATGCCCATGGCGATAGCGAGCAGCTCGGCATTGTTGACCACGGTCAGCTGCGTGTTCAGCCCCGAATAGGCGAAGAACATCGGGATCAGCAGCACCATGATGATCGGTTCGAGCTGGCGCTGCAATTCGCTCGACAGCATCCCGCGCGGCATGCAGATGCCGAGCAGGAACCCGCCCAGCACCGCGTGGATGCCGATATAGTCCATGGCAAAGGCGGCGAGCATGAACAGCACGAGCACAGCGGCGAGCATCGAGTGCGTCACCTTGCCGTTGCGTTCGGTGATGCGGCCCAAAGGCGCGAGCAGCGTGCGCCCGAAAATCAGCATGAACGCGGCAAAGCTCGCACCGCCGACGATTGCCTTGATTGCGACGCCCGGCCCGTCGCCGAAGCTTGCCAGCACGATCGCGAGCACCGTCCAGGCGGCGGCATCGTCGATCGCGCCGGCAGAAAGGGTGAGGCTGCCGAGCTTGGTGTCGGTCAGTCCGCGCTCGTGGATGATGCGCGCGAGCATCGGGAAGGCGGTGATCGCGATGCACGCGCCCAGGAACAGCGTTGCCTGGAACTGGTTGACGTCGCTGGCGAACAGGCCGGGCACGTTCTGCAGCCGGGGTGCAAGCAGCATCGCGACGATGAACGGCACCGCCATGCCGGTGAAGGAAACAGCCGCCGCACTGCCGATCTGCGCGCGAAAATGGTCGGAGCGAAAGCCAAGGCCGACCAGGAACATGTACAGCCCGACGCCCAGCTGCGCGCAGACGAACAGCACGTTCTTGGTTTCGGGCGGAAAGATCGCGGCCTGCAGGTCGGGGAGGAAAAAGCCGAACAATGACGGGCCGAGCAGCACGCCCGCCATCATCTCGCCCACCACCTGGGGCTGGCCCAGCCAGCGCCGCACCGCATAGCCGACAAGCCGGCAGGTGCCGATGATCAGCGCCATCTGCACGAAGAAATATGCGCTGAGTTCAGACGGTGTCACGCGCCGATGCCCCTCCCGCAAACCCGTCGCAGCAGGGCTTGCGGCGGGAGTTTGCGGTTTAGCGGTCCAGAGTCAATCGCCTGCGATCAATCCAGATTGGGACGCAGCCAGCGCCGCGCGGTGTCGAGATCGACTCCGCGCCGTGTCGCATAGTCGGCAAGCTGGTCCTCGCCGATCCGCGCGACGCCGAAATAGGCACTTTCCGGATGGCCGAAATAGAAGCCGCTCACCGCTGCGGTGGGCAGCATCGCGAAGCTTTCGGTCAGCGTGATGCCGGTGGCGTCGGTCGCTTTCAGCAGATCGAACAAAACCGGCTTCTGGCTGTGATCGGGGCAGGCGGGATAGCCCGGCGCCGGACGGATGCCGCGATATTGTTCCTTGATCAGTGCCTCGTTGGTCAGCTGTTCGCCCGCCGCATAGCCCCACAGGGTGGTGCGGACATGCTGGTGCAGCCGCTCGGCAAAGGCTTCGGCCAGGCGGTCGGCCAGCGCTTTCAGCAGGATGTCGTTATAGTCGTCATGCGCTGCCTTGAAGCGTTCCAGATGCTCGTCGATGCCATGGCCCGCGGTGACCGCGAAACCGCCGATCCAGTCGCCCGCCGGATCGATGAAATCGGCGAGGCACATGTTCGCACGGCCCTCGCGCTTGGCGATCTGCTGGCGCAGGAAGGGCATGCGGATTTCCTGGCCATCGGCATGGATGAACACGTCGTCGCCGTCGCGCCGGCACGGCCACAGGCCGACGACGCCCTTGGCGGTCAGCCATTTCTCGGCGATGATCTTGTCGAGCATCGCATTGGCATCGGCAAACAGCGAGGTTGCGCTTTCGCCGACAATTTCGTCGGTCAGGATCGCGGGGAAATTGCCCGCCAGCTCCCAGGCGCGGAAGAACGGCGTCCAGTCGATGCATTCGCGCAGGTCCGCCAGGTCCCAGTCCTCAAAGACGTGCACGCCCGGCTGCGCCGGTGCCGGCGGCTTCTGGCTCATATCGGCGACGAACGCATTGGCACGCGCGACATCGATCGGCGACAGGTCGTTCTGCCCCTTGTTCGAACGTGCCAGGCGCACCGCCTCATATTCTTCCGCCACCTTGGCGATGAACGGTTCGGCGAGCGTGCCGCTGACGAGGTTGGAGGCGACGCCGACGGCGCGGCTCGCATCGAGCACATGCACCACCGGGCCTTCGTACGCCGGCGCGATGCGCAGTGCGGTATGCACCTTGGAGGTGGTCGCGCCGCCGATCAGTAGCGGAATGCGCATCCCGGCCTTCTGCATTTCCTCGGCCACGGTCACCATCTCGTCGAGCGAGGGGGTGATCAGGCCCGAGAGGCCGATGATGTCGGCCTGGTTGTCGTTCGCGGCCTTGAGGATGTCGTGCCAGGGCACCATCACGCCGAGATCCACGACCTCATAGCCGTTGCACTGCAGCACCACGCCGACAATGTTCTTGCCGATATCGTGCACGTCGCCCTTCACCGTGGCCATGATGATCCGGCCCTTGCCCTTGGCGTTCGGGTCCTTTTCTGCCTCGATATAGGGGAAGAGGTGCGCGACCGCCTTTTTCATCACGCGCGCGGACTTCACCACCTGCGGCAGGAACATCTTGCCCTCGCCGAACAGGTCGCCGACGACGTTCATGCCGTCCATCAGCGGCCCTTCGATCACCTCGATCGGGCGCGCGGCAGCGAGCCGGGCTTCCTCGGTATCCTCGACGATATGCGCGTCGATGCCCTTGACCAATGCGTGCTCCAGCCGCTTGACCACCGGCCAGCTGCGCCATTCGGCGGCTTCCTTCTCGGCCTTTTCGTCCTTGCCGCGGAAGGTCTCGGCGAGCGTGATCAGCTTTTCGGTCGCGTCATCGCTGCGGTCCCAGATCACGTCCTCGCAGGCTTCGCGCAATACGGGGTCGATATCGTCATAGATGTCGAGCTGGCCAGCATTGACGATGCCCATGTCCATGCCTGCCTTGATCGCGTGGTACAGGAACACGCTGTGCATCGCGCGGCGTACCGGTTCGTTGCCGCGGAAGCTGAACGACAGGTTGGATACACCGCCCGAGATATGGACGTGCGGGCAGCGCTGCTTGATGTCGCGGCAGGCCTCGATAAAGTCGATGGCATAGCGGCGATGCTCGTCGATGCCGGTGGCGACCGCGAAGATATTGGGGTCGAAGATGATGTCTTCGGGCGGGAAACCGATGCCGGTCAAGAGCTTGTAGGCGCGCTCGCAGATCTCGACCTTGCGTTCCCGGGTATCGGCCTGGCCGACCTCGTCGAACGCCATGACGACGACGGCGGCGCCATAGTCCATGCAGATGCGAGCGTGCTTGAGGAACTCTTCCTCGCCTTCCTTCATGCTGATCGAATTGACGATCGGCTTGCCCGATACGCATTTCAGCCCTGCCTCGATCACCGACCATTTGGACGAGTCGATCATGAACGGCACGCGCGCGATATCGGGCTCGGCGGCAATGAGCTTGAGATAGCGCGTCATCGCGGCATGCGCGTCGAGCAGGCCTTCGTCCATGTTGATGTCGATGATCTGCGCGCCGCTTTCGACCTGCTGGCGCGCGACCTCGACCGCCTCTTCATAGCGGTCTTCCATGATCAGCTTCTTGAACCTGGCCGATCCGGTAACGTTGGTGCGCTCGCCGATATTGACGAACTGGGCAGTAGACTGGGTCATCTTGTCACTTTCGCCCTCTCCCCTTCAGGGGAGAGGGTTGGGAGAGGGGAACATGCGGAAGAGGGTTGTGATGTGCCCCTCTCCCTTCGCCGCTACGCGGCTCTTCCCTCTCCCCTCAAGGAGAGAGGGCATATCGGACTCAAGCCGCCATCGTGAAAGGCTCCAGGCCGGAAAGGCGCGTCTGGACCGGCAGGGCCGGGATGGCGCGCGGCGGGGCGCTGGCGACGGCGCGCGCGATCGCGCCGATATGCGCAGGCGTTGTGCCGCAGCAGCCGCCGACGACGTTGATCAGGCCGTCTTCCAGCCACTGGCCGATCAGCTTGGCGGTATGCTCGGGCAGCTCGTCATACTGGCCGAGGTCATTGGGCAGCCCGGCATTGGGATAGGCCATGATCAGCGTATCGGCCTGGCGTGCCAGCGCGGCGAGATGCGGGCGCAGCAGATCCGCGCCGAACGAACAGTTGAGCCCGACGGTGAGCGGTTTGATGTGGCGAACGGCGTGCCAGAAGGCCTCGACGGTATGGCCCGAAAGATTGCGTCCGGCCATGTCGGTGATCGTCATGCTGAGCATGATCGGCACCTCGCGGCCTGCGGCCTCTGCGGCATCGCGCGCAGCCATCGCGGCGGCCTTGGCGTTCAATGTGTCGAAGATCGTCTCGATCAGGATGAAATCGACCCCGCCTTCGACCAGCGCGTCGCACTGTTCGCGGTAGACGTCGCGCATCGTGTCGAAATCGACCTCGCGAAAGCCCGGATCGTTGACGTCGGGCGAGAGCGAAAGCGTCTTGTTGGTCGGGCCGATCGCGCCTGCGACGAAGCGCGGCTTGCCGTCGCGCGCTTCTGCCGCATCGGCTTCCTCGCGCGCGACGCGGGCGGATTCGATATTGATCTCGCGCACCAGATGCTCCGCGCCGTAATCGGCCTGGCTGATGCGGTTGGCGCTGAAGGTGTTGGTCTCGATGATGTCCGATCCCGCGTCGAGATAGGCGCGGTGGATGCCGGCGATGACCGACGGGCAGGTCAGCGCGAGAATGTCGTTATTGCCCTTCTGGTCATGGGTGAATTCCATGCCCCCGCGAAAATCGGCTTCTTCCAGCCGATGCGCCTGGATCTGGGTGCCATAGCCGCCGTCGAGCATCATGATGCGCGTGGCGGCGATCGACTTGAGCTTTTCTGCGGGGCTCATGCGGCATTCTCCTGAAGCACCGGAGCGGCGGCGACCTTGGGCGCGCGCAGGCCCAGCAGATGGCAGATCGCAAAGCTCAGCTCGGCGCGATTGAGGGTGTAGAAATGGAAGTGGCGCACCCCGCCCGAATAGAGGCGGCGGCACATTTCGGCAGCGACGGTGGCTGCAACCAGCTGGCGCGTGGTCGGGTGATCGTCGAGTCCTTCGAACAGGTCGTTCATCCATTGCGGGATTTCGGTGCCGCAGGCCCCTGCGATCTTGCGCGTGGTCGCGACATTGCTCACCGGCAGGATGCCCGGCAGGATCGGCGCGGTGATGCCCGCGCGGGTGTAGGCATCGCGGAAGCGGAAGAAGGCTTCTGGCGAGAAGAAGAACTGGGTGATCGCCTGATCCGCCCCGGCATCGAGCTTGCGCTTGAGATTGTCGATATCGCTGTCGGCGCAATCGGCATCGGGATGCGTTTCGGGATAGGCCGCGACCGAAATCTCGAACGGCGCGACCTGCTTGAGACCCTTCACCAGTTCCGCCGCATTGGCATAGCCCTGGGGATGCGCGACAAACTTCTCGCCCATGCGCGGCGGGTCACCGCGCAGCGCGACGATGTGGCGCACGCCCGCATCCCAATAGCTCTGCGCGATCGAGTCGATCTCGTCGCGGCTGGCATCGACACAGGTGAGGTGTGCCGCGGCGGGGATCGCGGTCTCGGAGGCGATGCGCGCGACCGTGGCGTGCGTGCGTTCGCGCGTCGATCCGCCGGCACCATAAGTGACTGAGACGAATTTGGGGCCGAGCGGGGCAAGCGTGGTCAGCGTGTCCCACAGGGTCGCCTCCATCTTCTCGGTCTTGGGCGGAAAGAACTCGAAGCTCACTTCGACATCACCGGCCAGCCCCGCGAACAGTGGCGCGCCCAGCGCCTCGCGCGCTTCGGCCAGTTGTTTGAGAGAGAGGGTCATGCAGCGGCCTTTCTGGGCGTTACGTGTGTCTGATCATGGGGCTGGATGCGGGCCGGCTCGCCGCGATGCTGGCCGAGCCAGATCTTCACGGTCAGCGTGCCGCCAGAGAGACTGCGCGTATCGATCAGCGCGAAGCCGGCATGGCCGAGCAGCGCGGTCATGGTGTCGTCGCCAAAGCCCAGGCGCGCGTGCGCATCGCGCTCGCGCAATTCCTCGAGCGCATGCGGTGCGAAATCGACAATGGCGATGCGCGCGCCGGGCGCCGCGACCCGTCCGGCCTCATCGAGCACGGCCTGCGGGTTCTGTGCGTAATGCAGCACCTGGTGCAGCAGGATCGTGTCTGCTGCCGCATCGGCCAGCGGCAGCGCGTAGAAATCGCCCTGGACCAGATCGACCGAGCCGCTCTGCAGATGCTGCAGCTTCGCGCGCGCCAGGCGCAGCATTTCCGGGCTGCGGTCGATGGCCGTGCTGTGATCGGCGGTCGGGCCGAAAAGCTCGATCATGCGGCCCGTGCCTGTTCCGATATCGAGCAGACGGCCCAACGGGCGTTCGCCGATCATCGCGGCGAGCGCGGCCTCAACCTCGGCCTCGGGTAGATGGAGCGATCGGATCGCGTCCCATTCGCCGGCATGCTGCGCGAAGAAATCGGCGGCGCGCGCGTCGCGGACGCTGCGAATCGCCTGGAGCTGTTGGCGGTCGCTGGCATGCTGCGCGGCCAGCGCCTCGCCCACCGCGTCCTCGCGGCGCAGAAAGGCGTCGAGCAGCCTGGCGGCCTCGTGGTCGCGGCGCGGCAGCGCGGGGCGCAGGAAGACCCAGCTGCCTTCCTTGTGCCGCTCGGCCAGCCCCGCCTCTGCCAGGATGCGAACATGGCGCGACACGCGCGGCTGGCTCTGATCGAGCACCTGCGCGAGCTCGCCAACCGAAAGCTCCATCAGCTGCAGCAGCAGCATGATGCGCAATCGGCTGTCGTCGGCCAGTGCCCGGAAGAGCGTTCCCATGTCCATGAGGGGTCATATAAAGAAATCTTTATATGTGGTCAATCGGGCTTGGGAGACGGCGGTGCGCGGGCATCAGACTGGGCCAGACGTAAAGCCGTGTCTCGCTTTGTCGCTTATCCCAACCAAAAAGATTGCAAAGGCGGAATTTGGGCGCTAGATGCGCGCGTCCGACAGTGGGGGCTTGGCTGAAGCTTGTCGGCACGGTTGTGACGTGTTTAACTCCTTTTGGGCTGGTTATCAGCCATTTAGACAAGGACGGAAGTTCAAGATGAAGAGCATTATTTCGATCGCATCGGTTGCCGCACTCTCGCTGGCTCTGGCTGCTTGCGGCGCGGAAAAGACCGAAGAAGCTGCCACCACCGAAGCGACCGCTGAAGAAGCTGCCGACGCTGGCATGGAAGCTGCTGAAGCTGCTGGCGACGCCGCTGCTGAAGCCACCGAAGCTGCTGGCGAAGCCACCGAAGCTGCTGCTGAAGGCGCTGTCGACGCTGCCGAAGCTGGCGCCGACAAGGCTGCTGCTGCTGCTGGCGAAGCCAAGGACGCTGCCAAGGACGCCGCTGCCGCCGCTGGCGAAGCTGCCAAGAAGTAATGCCTCGCTTCTTCGGAAGCTTGGATAAGATACGGGCCGTCGGCGCTTTGGCGCCGGCGGCCTTGTCGTTTGGGATTATGGCGTTTGGGCTGGCCTCGTGCGGGCCTGCCGAGAACGACCCGGGCCCGGGTGGCGTGACCGTGGGCGAGGCCCGCGCGCTCGACGAGGCCGCCGAAATGCTCGACGAGCGTCAGGCCAATCCGGATGCGGCGACCGAGCCGAGGGGCGACGCTGCGCCGAACGAGAGCGACCGCTGAACGGTTCCGCTTTGGTCCGCCGGGCGCTATGACCCAGGCATGACCGATACGCCCCTTGATCCCCCCATGACCTATGCGCGCTATCTCGCGCTCGATTCGCTGCTGGCCTGCCAGCACCCCATCTCGTCGGAAGATGACGAGATGCTGTTCATCATCATCCACCAGACCAAGGAATTGTGGCTCAAGCAGATCATCCGCGAGCTGCAGCTGGCCAATGCGCAGGTCGCCTCCGGCGCGCTGATCCCTGCGTACAAGGGGCTGGCACGGGTAAGCCGCATCCAGGCGGTGATGACGCTGAGCTGGGATATCCTCTCGACCATGACGCCGAGCGACTATTCGCGCTTCCGCGGCGTGCTGGGGCCCAGTTCGGGCTTTCAGTCGGACCAGTTCCGCACGGTCGAATATCTGCTGGGCCTGAAGGACGGCGCTTTTCTCAGATATCAGCAAGACCGGCCAGAGGCGCTGGACGCCATGCAGCAGGCGCTGGCCGCGCCCAGCCTGTGGGATAATGCGATCGCCGCGCTGGCCCGCGCCGGCTTTGCCATTCCCGATTCGCTGCTGGAGCGCGATTTTGCAAAGCCGCACGCACCCGATCCGGCGGTGGAGGACGCCTTCCTCGAAGTGTATCGCCAGCCGGCACGCTATTGGGATCTCTATCAGCTCGCCGAAAAGCTGGTCGATCTCGACGACGCGATGGCGGCCTGGCGGCACAAGCACGTGCTGACGGTCGAGCGGATCATCGGCATGAAGCGCGGCACCGGCGGTACCGCCGGCGCGGCCTATTTGCACACAACGCTGCCCAAGCGCGCCTTTCCGGAATTGTGGTCGCTGAGGACGCGGCTGTAGTCACATGGCACCCCCTTCGTCATTCCCGCGAACGCGGAAATCCCGCTTTGATCAAGTCGTTGCGCCATAGCGGGACCCCCGTCTGCGCAGGGGTGACGATGAAAATGGGGCGGGGGAACTGGGGCAGGTTCCTTGCGCGACAAATCCCCGCTAAGCCTGGCTCCATGACCACCACGCCTCTCCCCGACACCGAAACGCGCGGCCTGCTCTCCATGCTGCCTGCCGCAGCGCGGCCTTATGCGCTGCTGGCGCGCTTCGATCGACCGATCGGCTGGTGGCTGCTCTACTGGCCCTGCGCCTATGCGCTTGCATTGGCGGGCGGTCTTCGCGCGCACTGGCCGCTTCTTTTGTGGATGCTGACGGGCGCGATCGCGATGCGCGGCGCGGGCTGCGTTTATAATGATATCGTCGACCGCGATCTCGATGCCCGGGTCGCCCGTACCCGCGGACGTCCGCTGGCAAGCGGGGCGGTGAGCCTGAAGGCCGCCTGGGCCTGGCTGATCGGCCTGTGCCTGATCGGGCTGGTCGTGCTCGTGCAATTGAACCTCACCGCCGCTCTGATCGCGATTGCCTCGCTCGCGCTGGTCGCCGCCTATCCGTTCATGAAGCGAATCACCTGGTGGCCGCAGGTCTGGCTGGGGCTGGTGTTCAGCTGGGGCGCGCTGGTCGCCTGGGCGGCGGTGACCGGTTCGGTCTCGCTTGCGGGCCTCTTGCTCTATGGCGGCTGCATCACCTGGGTGATCGGCTATGACACCATTTATGCGCTGCAGGATGTCGAGGATGATGCGCTGGTCGGCATCAAGTCGAGCGCGCGCGCGATGGGCAGCGCGGTGCGCCCCGGCGTCGCGCTGTGCTACGCGCTCGCGATTGCCGGATGGGGCGGCGCGATCTGGCTGGTGCGGCCCGATTGGGTCGCGCTCCTCGCCTTGCTGCCGGTGGCGGTGCATCTCGCCTGGCAGATTCTGACGCTGAAGCCTGCGGACCCTCAGGACCCGCTCGCCAAGTTCCGCAGCAACCGCAATGCCGGGCTGCTCGCCTTTCTTGCCTTTGCCGTGGTCGGGCTGGCGGGGTGATCCGATGACCTTCGAGGTAATGGCGGCGGTTCTCGCGCTCGGCTAGTTTCGTCCGCATGAAGAACGAGACCCGAACCCATGAACCCGCCGGAGCGCAATTGCGCCAGTGGCGCGAACGCCGCCGCCTCAGTCAGCTGCAACTCGCGCTCGAGGTCGAGATGTCGACCCGGCATCTGAGCTTCGTCGAAACCGGGCGCGCGCAGCCGAGCCGCGACCTGATCATCCGGCTGGCCGACTATCTCGATATCCCGCTGCGCGCGCAACCAGATCCTGCTTGCGGCGGGCCTGGCGCCCGAATTCGAGGAGACGGGGCTCACGGCGCCCGAAATGGCCGAGGCGCTGGCGGCGGTCGAGCATCTGCTGAAGGCGCACGAGCCGTTTCCGGCGCTGGCGGTCGATCGGCACTGGAACATGGTCGCGGCCAATGGTGCGCTAGCGGTGCTGACCGAACAGATCGCGCCGTACCTGCTCGAACCACCGGTCAACGTGCTGCGCCTCGCGCTGCACCCCGATGGCCTCGCGCCGCAGATCGTCAATTACGAACAATGGCGCAGCTATATCCTGCACCGGCTCGATCGCGATATCGAGCTGACCGCCGATTCGGGGCTGGCCGAGCTGCGCGACGAGCTGGCCGCCTATCCGGGTTCGGCCAATGACAACGCCCCGCCCGGGCGCGCGCCGATCGCGCTGCCGATGATCATCGATACCGTGGCGGGCAGACTGTCGTTCATGAGCACGGTGACGATCTTTGGCACCCCGCGCGACATCACCCTGTCCGAACTCGCGCTCGAGACCTTCTTCCCCGCCGATGCCCACACCATGCAGGTGCTGCGGTCGCTTGCCGGTTCGTGATGGAAGGGGAGGGGGACGGCAGGGGGTTCGCGAGACCTGTGAAGCGAACCACCCTGCCGGAAGTGAAGATGACTGTGCGCGTACCAGTGCACGCGCTATGCCAGAAAGCGGGAAGCGCGCTTTTACATGCACCTAAGTGGTTAACGCATCGCTACGAACACTGCGACTTGTAAAAACTTCCGACAATGCCGACACGCGCGCATCGGCACGTGCTGATCGCACGGTCTGTAGCGGCGTTAGCCTGATCCCATGTTTCCGTAGCGTCCATTCAATGAATGAATAAGAGTCTGTGCGAGGAATGTAAAACAGTTGGATCCATTTTCTTCCCAATAGACTCAAATTGCCCAGCGAACATGCCCACAAAATCTTGAGTCGGCTAAGTTATGTAGGATAGCCGAACTTGCCAATCTGATCCCGGCCACTAAACGGCGCGCCCTTCTGCAATCGATTGCCAAGTGTGGTGCGGTATGACTGTGGACGCTTTTCTCGATTACGTTGACTGGCTGGATGCGGATGCGGAACTATGGATCGATCCACCCCGTTCCAGCGGCTATCGACTGTGCTCTCTAATCTGGCCGTTTATCGATCAGTTGGGAGATATGGATCATGCAAACGGTATCGAGCCAGAATTCGAAGCACTGTTTGCAGAACGGCTCGACCACAAGCTGGTTCTGTGGTCCTGTTCTGATAGTGCCTGCCTGCCGCCCCTCACCACAGGCGAGCGGGTGCTGCTGATGGATCGGTTAAGCCAGTTCCTGGCCATTGCAATCACCAATTCGGCTTTCGGCCAGACCATGCCCAGTCCACCGCCGGGCTGGACCGAAATGCAGCAAACCATCGGAATCATGCTGCTCTACATCCATGGGATGAAGCTCGCTGCATGAAGACAGTGGCACCCCGAAAAACGCGAAACATGGTTAGCAAAACCCTAAAGTCGAAGGCCGCATTGCCGTTATTTCAGGCATCATGACAAGGCAGCAAGGAGACTCAGCGATGATCGGGATTCTGGCGCAAAAGGGCTTGAGCCTTTTCGGACGCATGCCGGTGAAACCCTCGCCCGAGCGCGAGAAGCTGATCGGGCTGCTCGACATGCTGGTCGACGAATGCGACCGCGAGGCCGAACTCGTCGATGATCTTGCCGGCGTTTCCGACGGCTATGGTCCGCTTGCCAGCGAGGCGGCGCGGCGCTTCTACCGCATCGAGCCCGACCGGATTGCGGAACGACTGCTGCGGCATTGAGCCGGAGCGGCCTCTCGCATTTTTCGCGCTTGGCAGGCTGCACGCGATAGGCAATGACATGCAGCATGGCCGACAGCGAACCGCAGCAAACCGATCCGCATATCCAGACCCATGATCCGCGCACCGGTGAACCGCTGGTGACTGCAACCCCGGCCGCGACCATCATCGTCTTTCGCGATTGTCCAGATGGCGGCGCGCCGGAACTGCTCATGGTCGAGCGTTCCTCGCACATGGTGTTCGCGGGCGGTGCGGTGGTGTTTCCCGGTGGCCGCGTCGATGCCGACGATCATGTGATCGCCTCCAGCCTGGACCACGGGCTCGATCCGCACGAAGCGGCCTCGCGCATTGCCGCGATCCGCGAGACGGTCGAGGAAACCGGGCTGGGGATCGGTTTTGCCGCCCCGCCCGAACGCGAGGCCCTGGCGCAGGCGCGCGCGGCTTTGCACGAAGGTGCCGTGTTTTCAGAGCTTTGCCGCGATGCCGGCTGGACGCTCGACCTGTCCGCGCTGACGCCATTTGCGCGCTGGCGTCCGCCCTTCAACGAGCGCCGGGTGTTCGATACGCGCTTCTATCTCGCGCGCTGCGACGAGCACGACCATATTGTCGAGGTCGATGCGACCGAGAACCACCATCTGTTCTGGGCCACGGCCGCTGACGCGCTGGCCATGGCGGACGAGGGCAAGGTCAAGCTGATCTTTCCGACGCGGCGCAACATGGAGCGACTGGCACAGTTCGGCTGCCATGCCGATGCGGTCGATCATGTGGCGCGGTTTCCGGTGCGGATGATCATGCCGTTCATCGAGGAGCGCGACGGCAGGCCGTTCCTGTGCATCCCGGAGAATATGGGATATCCGGTGACCAGCGAGCCGATGGGCAGCGCGATGCGCGGCTGAGCATTCCAGAAAATCGCGGCGCTCAGGGAACCTGAATCGAGCGCGCATCGTAAACGGTTCATCCCAACCGGAGATGAACCATGTTGCATTATGCCCTTATCTTTCTGATCGTGGCGATCGTGGCCGGCGTGCTGGGTTTCGGCGGTATCGCCGGCGCTTCGGCAGGTATTGCCAAGATCCTTTTCTTCCTCTTCCTGCTGTTCCTCGTCGCCAGCCTGGTGATGCATCTTGTGCGTGGTCGAGCGTAACTTCTTGCGCGCAGCATGAATGCACAAAAAAGGCCCGGATCGCTCCGGGCCTTTTTCTTTTTGTGGCAGGCGTTCGTCAGTCGATTGCGCGTTCGGCGGCACGGCCGACCGATTCGACATCGCGGCCCGCACCCTTGACCGTGTTGCAGGCGGAAAGCAGCGATGCGACGAGGCCTGCTGCGAGCACGATGCGGAAAGAGGCGTTGCGGTTCATGGGGATCATCCTTCTTCTTCAATGACTTTTCTTGGTTGTTCGGGGGCATGGCCCGGCCATCTACGCGATCACATGCAACCGGTTGCCGAAAATTCGGTTGGAACCATCCCACGAGCCACGGGTTGATGGGACACGGCGGTGCGGCCGTCGGGTTTGTGAGGACCAACAGCCGCATCGCTGGTTGAGGACCAATCCATGCTGCTTTGGGGGCAGCTAATGAGAGGCGAGTTTATGACGATCATTCAGGACCAATCGACCGAAGCGAATGCCGCCAGCGAGCGGAGCGAAGAGGCCGTGGTGCCGCTGGATGATGCGACGTTCAAGCAGCGGCTTGCTGCAACCATCCCGCACCTGCGCGCTTTCGCGTACAGCCTGTGTGGCAAGATGGATGTGGCCGACGATCTGGTGCAGGACACGATGCTCAAGGCTTGGGGCGCGCGTGCGCGTTTCCGGCCCGACACCTCGATGCGCGCCTGGACCTTCGTGATCCTGCGCAACTGCTATATCTCGCAGATGCGCCGCAACAAGTTTACCGCGCCCTATGACGAGGGCGTTGCCGAGCGCACGCTGACCGCCAATTCGGACCAGCAGGCCCCGCTGCACCTCGAGGACGTGCGCATGGCGCTGATGCAGCTTGGCGCGGACCAGCGCGAGGCGATCATTCTGGTCGGTGCGGGCGGCTTCTCCTACGAGGAAGCGGCGGAGATTTGCGATTGTGCCGTGGGCACGATGAAGAGCCGCGTCTCGCGTGCCCGCGCCGCGCTGGTTGCGATGCTGGATGGCGACTCGCCGATCGGTTCGCGCCGTCAACGCAACGCCGCAGACGAGGCGATGAGCGATATCCTTGGCACGCTCGACAAGCTGAGCGAGGGCGTGACCGCGCTCGCGGCGTGACCATTTCAACTCCGGCATGTGGCCGGGAGCCGCTTGCCGCATGGTCGGGGCGGTCGTGTTCAACCCGGGCGCGATGCTGCGCCCCGATCTTGCAAGCAGCCCTTGGGCTGGACGGGAAGTGAAGACAGTGCGCGGTGCCAGTTCCCTAGATCGTCTGGAGGCAAGTGCCATGCGTACCTCATGTTTCGATCCCATGCTGATGCGCCAGGCACGCATCGGTCGCAGCTTGCGCGAGGTGTATGACGGCGTGGCGGACAGCCCGATGCCCGACCAGTTCGACGCGCTGCTGAGCGAGCTCGACAAGATTGCGGTGCCCGAACGCCGCTGATTTCTATCGGTCTGCGACCTCCAAAGCCCGTCCGGCATTGTGCCGGGCGGGCTTTTTGCCGTCCCTGTTCTGGCTGACAGCGCACAGCAAAAGGGCCGCAATCCCGAGGGATCGCGGCCCTTGCAAGGTGCCTGGTGCGGCGTGCGATCAGCTGATCAGCGCGCGCAGCATCCAGGCATTTTCCTCGTGCTTGCCGATCCGGGCGGTCAGCAGGTCGGCGGTGAACACGTCATCGGCGTCCTCTGCGACCTCGACGAAATCGCGCATGCGCTTGGCAATCGCTTCGTTGTCGGTGATCAGGCCCTTGATCATCGCATCGGCCTGGCGCGGGGTTTCGCTCGAATCGACCACCGACAGCTTGGTATAGTCACCGAACGAGGCAGGGGCGATTTCGCCCAGCGCGCGGATGCGCTCGGCGATCACGTCGGCGGCAGCGTGCAGGTCCTCATACTGTTCTTCGGTCAGCTTGTGAACGCTGTAGAAGGCGGGGCCGACGATGTTCCAGTGGACGCCCAGTGTCTTGAGATAGAGCGAATAGGTGTCGGCCAAACCGTGCTGAAGCGCCTTGGCGACTTCCTTGCGGTCATTGGCTTCGATGCCGGTATCGACATTGTCGGGCTTGGTGGTGGTTTTGGCTGCAGTGGCCATGTCAATTCCTCCTGTTTTGTAACGGAAAGGGGGCCTTGCGGAATGGCAGGGCCTGCCAGGGTGCTTACGTTCAGCGCTCGCGCCGGTTCCCCGCCAGAAAGGCCATGCTGCGCCAGACAGCACCAAATCTGGGATAGTCTTGACAGAAGGTTACAAATGTCGGCTAATCGCAGCAGGAGTGGGGCCATGAATGACGAACTGCAACCATCTGCCGTAGAACGGAAATATACGGATAGCGCGCCCAAGGCACTGGTCGGCTGGACGCATGTCGACATGCCCAACGGCATCGATCTGAGGATCGAATGCGCGCGGTCGCGGATCGCGCTCGAGAATGACGTGATCGAACAGCGCGATATCGTGATGACGCGCAACCAGGCGCTGCTGCTCGCGCGCTACCTGCTCAAGGTGACCGGCCAGACCCTGCCCGAAGAACCGCGTCCGACCTTCTGGGCGCGGCTGCGCAGTGCCTTCGGGGGATCGCGGGCGCCCGTGCGCCGCCAGGCGCGCAAGTTCGCGTCCTGACGCATCCTGCCCCGTTTTTGGGGGTTGATTGGTCCCGTGATCGGCTCTACCCGCCGCAGCGATGGGGCATTTTCGCAGATTGACCAGACATGCCTTGCCGGTGCTGCTGCTGGCGATGCTGTTCGGTGCGTTTGCGCCACGCGGGTTCATGCCGCATTTCGGGCCTGCAGGCCTGACCATCGAGCTGTGCTCGGGCCTGGGCAACAAGGCGGCCACGATTTCCGTCGATGACCCGCGCTACCAGGATTATCAGAAGCTTGCTGCCGCCAGATCCGGCCAGCAGGACCATGACCAGGGCGACGATGCGGACAATCCGATGCCGCCTTGCGCCTTTGCCGGCACGGCGATGCTCGCGATTCCTGCCGATGGCGTGATCGTGCCGCCGATGCTGGCGATCACCGCCATTGCGCCCGCACTGCACCACCAGTTGCTGCGCGCGCGGCACCATGCCGCTACCCCTCCCGCGACCGGGCCCCCGCTGTTTTCCTGAACCATTGACGCCATAGCAGGCCGCCCCTCTGCGCGCAGCACGCGTGCAGGCCCGGCGTGCCCTGCGCATCTGTGAATCCCGCGTTCAGGGACCGAATATTCATGACAAATCCCCTATTTCTGCGCGCCGCCCTGCTGGGTGGTGTCGCCCTTGCCTGTGTTTCCCCCGCTCTGGCCCAGGGAGTCGGCCAGCGCACCGACCCGGTCATCGTCGTTACCGCCAGCGCGACCGGTTCGCCCACCGCGCCCAGCATCGAGGAAGCGCGCAAGCGACTCGAACAGGTGCCCGGCGGGGTCGGGCTGGTCGAGGACACCGTGTTCGCCGAGGATTTCGCGCAGAGCATCGGCGACGTGCTGATCTTCACCCCCGGCGTGTTCGCCGATACCAGCGCACAGCGCGAATCGCGCATCTCGATCCGTGGATCGGGGCTCAATTCGGGCTTCGAGCGGCGCGGCCTCACCGTGCTGCGCGATGGCGTGCCGATCAGCCGGGCGAGCGGATCGACCGAATTCCAGGAGATCGACCCGCTCACCATCCGCTATCTCGAGGTGTTCAAGGGCGCCAACGGCCTGCAGTTCGGCGCGGCTTCGCTGGGCGGCGCGGTCAACATCGTCTCGCCCACCGGACGCACCGCGCATTCGCGTTTTTCGGGACGGATCGAGGGCGGCAGCTTCAACACCCTGCGCGGCAACCTGAGCGCTTCGGGCGTTTCGGGCGATACCGATTATTTTATCGGGCTGACCGGGCTTCGCGATGACGGCTTTCGCGAGCATAGCGACGTGCGCAGCCTTTATGGCCATGGCAATATCGGCTTCAAGCTGGGTGAGAATGTCGAGACGCGTTTCTATGTCACCGCGCTCAGCGACAATTTTGAGCTGAACGGTTCGCTGCGCCTCGCCGATGCGCTGGCCAATCCGCGCGCGGCAGGTCGCCCCGTCACGGTCGGCCCGTTCCGCCCGGGCGGCCAGGTGACGGTGCTCGATCCCTGTCCGGTCGCCGATGACTGGGACCGCAATCTCGATGTGTTCCGCCTGTCGAACCTGACGGCGATCACGCTGGGCAGCAGCACGGTCGAGATCGGCGGCTGGTATGCGCGGCGGAAACTGGACCATGCGATCACGCGCTTTGCCGGCATTATCGACCAGAAGGAAGACGAGTTCGGCGTTTCGCTGCGCGGGTTTGGTGAGTTCGCGCTGATCGGCGATGCGGTGAGCCGGTGGACGCTGGGCGGCTATTACGCCAATGGCGACAACCGCGCGCGGCGGCACCGCAATGTGAACGGCAAACGCGCCGGTCTGGTCAGCGAATCCGACCAGGATTCGACCAGCCTGACGACCTTCGGTCAGCTCGATGTCGGCCTTTCCAGCCGCTTCACTGCAATCCTTGGCGGCCAATTTGTCAGCGTGGTGCGCGATGTGGCGGCGAGGCTGGGCGACGTGTCCGGTCGCGGCGAGTACGAACAGTTCAGCCCGCGCTTCGGCCTGCTCTATAAGCTGTCCGACACCGCGCAGCTCTATGGCAATATCAACCGCAGCTTCGAACCGCCGAGCCTTGCCGACCTGACCTCGGGCGGTGCGCGGCCCTTCGCCCCGCTCAAGGAGCAGCGCGCGACCACGTTCGAGATCGGCAGCCGCGGCCAGGCAAGCTTTATCGCCTGGGACGTCTCGCTCTATCGTAGCGAGGTGGAGAACGAGTTTCTCGACTTTGGCGTGCCGGGCGCGAACGGCTTCGTCTCGTTCACCGACAATGCCGACAAGACCATCCACCAGGGGCTGGAACTGGGTCTCGACGTCTATGTCGCGCGCGAGGCGCTGGCGGCGCGCGGTCAGGCCTTCACCCTGCGCGGGGCCTATACGTTCAACGATTTCCGCTTCGACAATGATCGGGTCTATGGCGACAACCAGCTTGCCGGCGTCCCGCGCCATGTCTTCGTTTCCGAAGCCCGGTTCGAACAGAAGGACAGCTGGTACGTCTCGGCGAACCTGCGCTGGGTGTTCGATGGCCCCTGGGCGGACTTTGCCAACACCGAACGGGCACCAGGCTATGAACTGGTCGGCCTGACCGCAGGCGTCGATGTCATCCCCGGCGTGCGCCTGTTCGGATCGGTCGAGAACCTGTTCGACACGGTGTTCATCTCGAACGTCGCCACCAACGCCAACCAGTCGCTCGAGCGCGCCGCGATCTACACCCCGGGTGTCGGCCGGGCGATCTATGGCGGCATCCAGGCGCGCTTCTGAGCCGCAAGAGAGAGGGAGAACAGCATCATGGCAAACCGTCCCTGGCTCGCGCGCTGGTCGATGAGCAAGCACCAATGGCTGGCGCTGATCGGCGGCATCAGCCTGTTCATCTGGGGGCTGTCGGGCATGGCGCATATCGCCATGGTGCTGTTCGGCCCGCAGCAGCTCGAATTCATGCCGCCGATGCGGCCCATCGACATGGCGGGCGCCGCGCCGGTGGAAAAGGTTCTGGCCGATGCCGGAATCGACAAGGCGCGCGCGGTCAAGGTGGTGGTGGCCGAGGACCGCAATCTGTTGCAGGTGACCGTCACGCCGATGGCCCCGCGCCGCTATTTCCGGCTCGATACGGGCGCGGAACTGGCGAACCAGGATGCGCGCCAGGCCGAGTTCATCGCGCGGCATTTCCTGAAAGAGCAGCGCCCGGTGGCCGAGATCGTGCAGCAGACCGCGTTCGATGCCGATTATCCCTGGGTCAACCGGCTGCTGCCGGTCTGGCGCATCCGCTTTGCCGGGGATGACCGGCTGACCGCCTATGTGCATACCGAAACCAGCAGCCTCGCGGCGGTGAACAACCTCGCCAAGACCCGTTTGCAGAACGTGTTCCGCGCGCTGCACAGCTGGGAATGGGTACCGGAAGGGCTCGACTGGCTGCGCGTCATCGTCATCACGCTGATGGTTGGCAGTCTTGCCGCGCTGGCGGTGACCGGCATTCTGCTGCTGGTCGCCATCCGGCGCGGCAAAAGGCTGGCGGGGTCGAAGGGCTGGCACCGCGCAATGGGCTATGTGCTGGCGCTGCCGCTGCTGATGTTCTCGATCAGCGGTATCGTGCATCTGGTGCAGTCCGCGCTGGAGCAACCGAGCAGCAAGCTGCGCCTCTCACCGCTGGTCGATGTGGCCAATGCACGCTATCCGGTCGAGCGCGACTGGGCCGAGATCGCGCATGGGCTGGACGTCAACGCGCTGTCGCTGGTCGAGGGGCCGCAGGGCCGCGCGCTCTATCGCCTGGGGCTCGCGCAACCGGGCGGTGCAATGCCCAAGGGCGAGCACGATCACAGCGCGCATGAGGGCCACAAGATGCCGATGGGCGATGCTGCGATCCGCAATGCGCGGTTCGAAGGCGTCAGCCCCACTGGTCCTGCGCTCTATATCGATGCTGCCACCGGCAAGCCCTGGGCCGATGGCGACAAGGCGCTGGCGCGCGACCTCGGCCGCCGGTTCAGCGGCGCGCCCGACAGCGCGATCAGGTCGATGGAACTCGTTACCCGGTTCGGCCCGGATTATGATTTCCGCAACAAGCGGCTGCCGGTCTGGCGCATCGATTACGGCGCGCCCGTCAATGCGACGCTGTTCGTCGATACCGCGACTGGCGTGCTCGCCGACCGCACCGAGAACTGGCAGAAGCCCGAGCGTTATCTGTTCAGCTTCATCCACAAATGGAACTTCCTGTTCCCGATCGGCAAGGTCGGGCTGAACGCCGTGGTGGGCAGCTTCATGCTCGCGCTGCTTGGCTTCATGGCCGGTATCGGGCTGTATTGGGACTGGCGGCGCAGGCGCGGGCGTGCACAAAAGCCGCTTGCCCGTTGATATCATTGGCCCCTAGTCTGGCTGGAACAGACTGGGGGTCCGATGAACCGTTCGCTTGCACTCGCCCTGGGGCTCGCTGCCCTGGCCGTTCCGCTTCACGCTCAGGCCGCGCCGCCCGCATCCGCCTCCGCCAGCCCGCTCGCCGGGACCGAAAAGCTCGATGGCCTCTATCCGGTGCATGTCGACAGAAAGGGCGGACGCATCCTGCTCTCGCTGCCCGCCGCCGGGGGCGATGGCGTGGTGGCGCGGATGCTCTATGCGACTGCGCTGCGCACGGGTCTCGGTTCCGCGCCGATCGGGCTGGACCGCGCGGCCCCCGGCCCGGCGCAGATGCTGCTCGTCCGCCGCATGGGCAAGAAGATCGCTTTCGAGCTGGAAAATCCGCGCTTCCGCGCCAGCGCCGGAACACCGGCGGAACAGGCCGCCGCCGCCAATGCCTTTGCCACCTCGCTGATCTGGATGGGCGATGCCGTGGACGGCCCCGATGGCCGGTTGCTGGTCGATATCGCGCCGTTCCTGGCGCGCGACACGCGCAACGTCACCGCCCAGCTCAATTCGAGCGGCGAAAAGGGCTGGAAGCTGGTTGATGGCTTGAGCGCGGCCGATCCCAATGCCGTACGCGCCTTCCCGCTGAATCTCGAATTCGAGGCGCGCCAAACCTATGCCAGTGACACGCCGGGGCCGGAGGTGCGCAACATCGCGCCCGACGCCCGCCAGGTGACCCTTGTCGTCCGCCACAGCCTGATCGCCATGCCCGAAGCCGGCTATGTACCCCGCCAGTTCGATCCGCGCGGAGGCAGTTTCGCGACGCAGATCCTCGATTTCTCCGCGCCACTGGGCGGCCAGATCGTGCAGAATCTCGCCAACCGCTTCCGGCTTGAGCGGCTCGATCCTGCCGCGCCGCGCTCGCGGGTGCGCAAGCCTATCGTCTTCTATATCGACAATGCCGCGCCCGAGCCGATCCGCACGGCGTTGCTCGAAGGCGCATCGTGGTGGAAACAGGCGTTCGAAGCCGCGGGCTATATCGATGCCTATCGCGTCGAGATTTTGCCCGAAGGGGCCGATCCGCTCGATATCCGCTACAATGTCGTCAACTGGGTCAACCGCGCGACGCGCGGCTGGTCCTATGGCTATGCCGTCACCGACCCGCGTACGGGCGAAATCCTCAAAGGGGCGGTGCTGCTGGGCTCGCTGCGCGTGCGGCAGGACATGCTGATCTATGAAGGGCTGGTCGGCGCCGACAGGACGGGCAAGGGTGGCCCCAACGATCCCGCTGAGGTCGCGCTGGCGCGCATCCGCCAGCTCGCCGCGCACGAGGTCGGCCATGCACTGGGGCTGATGCACAATTTTGCGGGCAGTACGCAGGACCGCGCCTCGGTGATGGACTATCCCGCGCCGCGCATCGGGCTGAAGGACGGCGCGCCAGACCTCAGCGATGCCTATGGCGTCGGCATGGGGCGCTGGGATGTGCATGCGATCGACTGGCTCTATGGCGATCCGGTGAGCGGCGATCCCGATGCCGCCGCGCGTGCCAAGGCGGAAGCCGCCGAACGCGAAGGCTTGCGCTTCGTCTCGGACGAAAATGCGCGGAGCGTTTCGGCGAGCCAGCCCTGGGGCAGCCTGTGGGATGACGGTGCTGATCCGGTGGCCGAGCTCGACCGGATGATGCAGGTGCGTGCCGCTGCGGTGGCGCGCTTCGGCCCGGCGGCGCTGGCCCCCGGCGAGCCGGTCGCCAGCCTTCGGCGCAAGTTCGTGCCGATCTGGCTGGTCCACCGCTATCAGGTCGAGGCGGCGGCCAAGCTATTGGGCGGGCTGACTTCCGAATATGCGGTCGGTCCCGCTGCGGCGGCGCAGGGCGCGCCGGTCGCGCCTGCCGAGCAGAAGCGCGCGCTCGATTCGCTGCTGGCGACGCTGCAACCGGCGGTGCTCGACGTGCCGCCTGCGCTGGTTCCGCAGCTTTCCGCCGGGTTCTCGGGCGATTATGATCGCCAGACCGAGATCGAGATCATGCCGATGGCGGGCACCGCCGCATTCGATCCGCTGGTTGCGGGGCAAGTCGCAGCCCAGCAGACCTTGAACGCCCTGCTCGCGCCCGAGCGGCTCGCGCGCATGGGCGAGCAGCATCGCGCCAACCCGGACAGCCCCGGCGTCGATGCGGTTGCCGGGCGGCTGCTTGCGCTGACCGATGCGCCCCAGCCTAGCACGCGGCTTGCCGCTGTGCGCCGGGCTTTGGGCACCCGGATTATCGTGTCGCTGGCCAAGGCGGCGATGTCGGCCGAGGCGGGTGTCGATGCGACGACCCGGATCGACCAGGCGCTGCACGACTGGGCCGAGGCGCAGACGGGCAAGCGCTTTGCCGATCCGGCGGACCGCGCCTGGGCACTCTCGACCGCGCGGCTGCTCAAGGATCGCGATGCGCTCAAGGCGCTGCTCGCCAGCGACAAGGCCGAGCTGCCGATTCCGCCCGGCATGCCGATCGGCGACATGCAAGATTAGGCCTGGCTTTTCAGCCGCACCAGCGCCTCGTCGAGCGATTGCAGGAAGCGCGATCGGTCAGCCTTGCCGAACGGCGGTGGGCCACCAATGCAGTCGCCGCCGGCGCGCAGGTCCGCCATGATCGCGCGCGTGGCGATCGCACCTCCGATCGAGCTGGTGGTGAACGGCTTGCCGGTGGGTGCGATGACGCTCGCGCCCTGTTTCAGGCAGCGGTCGGCGAGCAAGATATCGGCGGTGATGACGATCGAGCGCGCATCGGCATGGTCGGCGATCCAGTCGTCGGCGGCGTCGAAGCGATCGCTTACCAGCTTGCGCGCGATCAGCGGATGCAAAGGGACCCGGATCGGGCTGTTGCTGACGATGGTGACCGGAACGGCATGACGCAGCGCGACACGATAGACCTCGTCCTTGACCGGACAGGCATCGGCATCGACCCAGATCATCATGATTTCATCATTTCCCCAGGGGCAGCCTCGCCGTTCGGTCGGAACTGCCGCGAAGGAATTGGAGGCCCGAGCCGGAATCGAACCGGCGTGCAAGGATTTGCAGTCCTCTGCGTCACCACTCCGCCATCGGGCCACCGTGGGGAAGGAGCGCGCATTGTGCCGGATCGCGGCGAAAGTCAAGACACAAGCGTGCGGAGGAGCCGGATGCGCGATATGTCCAAAGTGGCGCATTTGCTGTATTGCCATGCTAATACAGCCATGCCATAAGCATGGATACGGCGATGTCGATTGCATTTTGCAACCGGAAGGCTATCAAAGCGGAGCGTGCTGTTCCGTTAGCGCTTGCATCGCCGTCCGCATATTCTAGGGCGCTTGGACATGACCGATACACAGACTCTTGCTCCGACCGATTTTGCCGCTGCCCGCAGGCACATGATCGAAAGCCAGCTGCGTCCCAGCGACGTCAGCGATCCCGTCGTCATCGCCGCGATGGCCGTGACCCCGCGCGAGGATTTCGTCCCCGCCAGCCACCGTGCCATCGCTTATATCGACCGGGCGGTGCCGTTGGCCGGCGGCCGCGTGCTCAATCCGGCGCTGTCGACCGGCCTGCTGCTGACCCGCGCCGAACTGTCGGGCAACGACAAGGTGCTGCTGATCGGCTCGGGAACCGGCTATATGGCCGCCTTGCTCGCCGGCATCGTCTCGCACGTGGTTGCGGTCGAACAGGATCGTGCCTTGGTCGAACAGGCCGGCACCGGACTTGCAGGACTTGCCAATGTCACCACCGTCGAATCGGCGCTGGTCGAGGGCCACGCTGCAGGGGCACCCTATAGTCTCGTGATCATCGACGGCGCGGTCGAGCAGGTACCCGATGCCATCGTGGCGCAGCTCGCCGATGGCGGGCGATTGCTGACCGGGCTGGATGAAGCGGGCGTAACCCGGCTGGCCGCAGGTCGCCGTCAGGGTGGTGCCTTTGCTCTGGTCCCCTTTGCCGATACCGACATCGCACCGCTTGCGGCCTTCGCCCGGCCAAAGAGCTATACCTTCTGAAGCACAGGGCCTCGCCATTGGCACCGGCGGTGGACGACAAGAGAACCGGATAGATGAAGACTTCGCTTTGGATGGCCGGTTGTGGTGCGGCGCTGGTTCTGGGCAGCGCGCCCGCTCAGGCGGATACGCTGCGTGATGCGCTGATCGCCGCTTATCAGACGAACCCGACGCTTAACGCGGCACGCGCCCAGCAGCGCGCGACCGACGAAGGCGTGCCGATCGCGCTGGCCGATGGGCGTCCCAGTTCGCAGATCCAGGCGCAATATTCGGAGAATTTCCTCAACCCCGCCAACGCGTTCACCGCACCGGCGCGATCGGTCGCGGGCACGATCAGCATGGATGTGCCGATCTATTCGGGCGGCACCGTGCGCAATGCGATCAAGGCGTCGAAGGTGCGGGTCGAGGCCGGTCAGGCCGATCTGCGCGGTACTGAGGCGACCGTGTTCAGCAACGTGGTCGCCGCCTATATGGACGTGATTCGCGACGAGGCGATCGTCGGGCTGCAGCGCCAGAATGTCGAGGTGCTCGACGTCAACCTCCAGGCCTCGTCCGACCGGTTCGAGATCGGCGATCTGACCCGCACCGATGTCGCCCAGTCCGAGGCGCGGCTCGCGATCGCGCGCAGCGACCTGCAGACGGCGGAAGCGAACCTGATCCGCAGCAAGGAAACCTATATCCAGCTCGTCGGCCGGGCGCCGGAAGCGCTCGAACCGCCGCCACCGCTGCCCAACCTGCCCGATGCGCCCGAGGCTGCGGTGGCGACCGCGCTCGACAGCAATCCCGATCTGGAAGCGGCGCGCGAGCGGGTGAAGGCGGCGGAATTCGACGTGAAATCGGCGCGCGGTGCCCGCATGCCGCGCATCGGGCTGTTCAGCCAGGGCAATTACCAGAATTTCCTCGGCACGCTGGGCAGTACGCTGATCCAGGGCAATTTCGTGCAGCAGCAGTCGAGCGCGTCGGCCGGCGTGCAGCTGACCGTCCCGGTCTATCAGGGCGGCCGTCCCGGCGCACAGATCCGCCGCGCTCAGGCCGTGACCGGTCAGGCGATGGAACAGGAAATCGCCGTCGAGCGCGGTGTGATTGCGCAGGTGCGCGCGGCTTATGCGAGCTTCAACGCCTCGCTTCAGGTGATCGAATCGTCGCAGCGCGCGGTCGATGCGAACACCCTGGCACTGGAAGGCGTGCGCGCCGAAAACAGCGTCGGCAACCGCACCATTCTCGACATTCTCGATGCCGAGCGCGAACTGCTCAACGCGCAGGTGCAGCTGGTGACTGCGCGGCGCAACGCCTATGTCGCGGGCTTCACGCTGCTCGCGGCGATGGGCCGGGCCGAGGCGCGCGATCTGGGGCTCGATGGCGGACTGCTCTACGACCCCGAGATCAATTACGAGCGCGTCCGCGACAAGATCATGGACTTCGATTCGGACAAGGACCCGGTCGCCCAATCGACGCGCACCGTTGACAGCCCTGCGCAAAATGCCGCACTGATCGGCCCGCCCAACCAGTAAGGCTAGGGCAGGGGCGAATCGGATCAGGGGCTTCAGGAATGACACGCGATATCGGCGAGCCGAGCCTTGAGGAAATCCTCGCCTCGATCAAGAAGGTGATCGCGGAGGACAACCGCAAGCCGCGCCGCGCGCCGCCGCAACGTCCTGCGCCTGCGCCCGCCCGGCAGGCGGCACCGGTCGACGACATTCTCGAACTGACCGACAGCGTCGAGCCCGAACCGGCAGCCGAACCCGAAGAGGCGCCGCTGATCAGCCGCGCGGGCGAGCAGTCGATGCGCGAATCGCTTGCCGTGCTCGCAACGCTGACCGAACCGGGCGTCAGCCCGCAGATCGTCCGCTCGGGCGAGACCTCGCTCGAGGGCATGGTGCGCGCGATGCTGCGCCCGATGCTTGCCGAATGGCTCGACAAGAACCTGCCGCCGATCGTCGAGGCGATGGTGGCGAAGGAAATCGGGCGGATCACCGGCCGCAAGGGCTGAGCTTCCCCTTTGCACCCGGCGTGCCCGATGGTAACGCCTGCAACCATGAAGAAGATGCTCCTCGTCGCGCTGGTTGCCAGCGCGCTTTCGCCCGTTCTCCTCGCCAGCCCTGCCGCCGCCCGGCCGATGACGGAAACGGACCTTGCGACCTTCAACCGGCTTGGCGCGCCTGCTGCCTCGCCCGACGGCAAATGGGTGGCGTATCAGCTGACCACGACCGATCTCCCCGCGAACAAGCGCAGCACCGGGCTGTTCGTGCTCGACCTCGCGGACAGCAAGGCCCAGCCGATCGCGGTCGCCGATTCTCCCGGCCATAACGAAAGCGCGCCGGTGTTCGCGCGCGATGGCAAGCATCTGTTCTTCCTGTCGAACCGCTCCGGGACTGCCCAAGTCTGGCGCGTCGCGCTGCCGGGTGGCGAGCCGGTGCAGGTGACGCAATCGGCGGTCGACCTGAGCGGCTTCAGCCTCTCGCCCGATGGCAACAGCCTCGCGGTCTGGGCGGACGTGGCCGAGGGATGCTCGGTCGATGCGTGCGATGCCAGGGCCAAGCCACAGGGCACGGGGCGTGAATATGACCGGCTGTTCGTGCGGCACTGGGATACCTGGCGCGAGCCCGGCACCTATTCGCGCATCTATGCCTATGCGCTGGCGACCGATGGCAAGGTCGCCGGTCCCGCGCGCCCGGTGAGCGGTGGAATCGAAGGCGATGCGCCGAGCAAGCCGTTTGGCGGCGGCGAGGAAATCGCGTGGAGCGCCGACAGCAGCGCGATCGCCTTTGCCATTCGCAAGTCCGATGGCGACGAGCCGCGCTCGACCAATCTCGACATTGTCTGGCAGCCGCTCGCCGATGGCACGGCCGCACAGAATCTGACCGAGACCAACCAGGGCACCGATTCGCTCCCCGCCGCCTCGCCCGATGGCCGCTGGCTCGCCTGGGCGGCGATGGCGCGGCCCGGTTACGAGGCTGATCGCATGGTCGTGCACCTGCGCGACATGAAGACCGGCAAGATCACCAAGCTTACCGAAGGCTGGGACCGCTCGGTCGGTTCGATCGCCTGGGCTGCGGATTCGAAGAGCCTGCTGGTCACCGCGCAGGACCTGCTCGAGCATCCGGTGTTCCGCGTCGATGTGCCCAGCGGCAAGGTCACCCGGCTCACCGAGCGCGGCAATGTGGGCAATGTCGTGCCGCTGGCGGGTGGCGGGATGATCTACACGATCAACTCGGTCTCCGCGCCCGACGATCTGGTGCTGATGGATGCGAAGGGCCAGACGCGCCGCCTGACCAATGTCAACGCGGACAAGCTCGCCGGGCTCGACCCGGTGATGTATGAACAGTTCACGTTCAAGGGCGCGAACGGCGATCTCGTCCATGGCCAGATCCTCAAGCCGCAGGGCGTAAAGGGCAAGCTGCCGGTCGCGCTGCTGGTGCATGGCGGGCCGCAGGGCAGCTTCTCGAACAGCTGGTCCTATCGCTGGAACCCGGCAGTGATGGCGTCGCAGGGCTATGCCGTGGTGACGATCGATTTCCACGGCTCGACCGGATACGGCCAGGCTTTCACCGACAGCATCAACAAGGACTGGGGCGGCAAGCCGCTCGAGGATCTGAAGCTCGGCATGGCGGCCTTGCCGGGCATCGACGCCTCGCTCGACACGGCCAATGCCTGCGCGCTGGGCGGCAGCTATGGCGGGTACATGATGAACTGGATCGCCGGCCAGTGGCCCGACGGCTTCAAGTGCCTGGTGACGCATGCCGGCGTATTCGACCTGCGCGCCATGGCGTTCGAGACCGAGGAACTGTGGTTCGACGAATGGGACCATGGCGGCCCGTGGTGGCAGCGGCAGGACGCGGAAAAGTGGAACCCGGTCAACCACGTGACCAAGTGGAAGACGCCGACGCTGGTCATCCACGGCGAAAAGGATTTCCGCATCCCCTATTCGCAATCGCTCGCCGCGTTCACCGCGCTGCAGCGGCAGGGGATCGAATCCAAGCTGCTGATCTTCCCCGATGAGAACCACTGGGTGCTGAAGGCGCAGAACAGCGTGCAATGGCACCGCAACGTCTTCGACTGGCTGGCGAAGCACCTGAAGGGGCGCGAGGTGAAATAGCATTGGTCCGTACGGCCATGATTGCTATATTCGGGGTCTGGAGGCTTTATGGCTGTAGAGATTGTTGACGGACCGCTGACTGTCAAAGCAGTATCCAAACCGCGGTACAGGACGGTTCGGAAGGATGGCAAATCCTTCCGCGTGCGTGTGGTTTCGGCGGACAGCCCCAGCTTCGGGTCAGAGTTTCAGTCCGCGTTTGCAGCCAATGTGCGGCGTGCAAGGGCAGAAAATCGGCAACTGGACTCCGACGATTGACGATCTCGACCCGCAGCCTGCCCCAACCAAGATTCTGGATCGTGGCGGGACCGAATGGCTGCGGGAAAAGTACTGCTTATGATCGCAGCGATGTCGACGAGTTCGGCGGAACCGTCTGGATCATCAATCCCGATCTGCTGACCAGCAAGATCATGGATGTCGAGCACCTCTCCAGGCAGGATGCCAATCTCGCGTCGGTCGTGCGGATCGAGAAATGGCTGGAAGCCTCTATCGATGCCCACCAGACGATCGGCGTCGAAACCGTTCTTTCCACTGGAAAGTATCGGAGGCTTGTCGAACATGCCACAGCGCGCGGCTTTGAAGTCCGCCTGATCTATGTGTTCATCGCCGATCCGCAACAGCAGCTGGAGCGGATACGGCTACGGGTGGCCAAGGGCGGACATGACGTGCCCAAAGACAAGGTACTCGAACGTCGCTCCAAATCGCTGCGCCAACTCGGATGGTTTTTCGATCGTGCGGATGAGGCCTGGATTTTCGACAATGGCAGTGCGGAGCCGAAGCTGATCGGTCGCAAACAGGGCAACAAGATCTCGCTCAGTTCGTCCGTTCCGCCAGAAATGATGCAGAACTTGCTGAATCCGCTGCCCTGACCCTTACACCAACCTTGCGATGAATGGGCAGGCTTGGCAAAGGCTGGACCCATGACCGACAAGACCGAATTGCCCAAGACCTTCGACCCCGCCGCGATCGAGGCGAAATGGTATCCGCATTGGGAGGCGACGAACGCGTTTCGCCCTGAGCGGCCCGGTGCCGAGCCGTATACCATCGTCAACCCGCCGCCGAACGTCACCGGCTCGCTGCATATCGGCCATGCGCTCGACAACACGCTGCAGGACATCATGATCCGCTACGAGCGGCTGCGCGGCAAGGATGCGCTGTGGGTGGTCGGCACCGACCATGCGGGCATCGCGACGCAGATGGTGGTCGAGCGTCAGCTCGAAGCGGCGCAGGACAAGCGCACCAACTATTCGCGCGAGGATTTCGTCAGCAAGGTCTGGCAGTGGAAGGAGGAGAGCGGCGGCGCGATCACCCGCCAGCTGCGCCGTCTGGGCTGTTCGATGGACTGGTCGCGCGAGCAGTTCACCATGGACCCGCATTTCAGCAAGGCGGTGCTCAAGGTGTTCGTCGACCTGTACAATCAGGGGCTGATCTACCGCGACAAGCGCCTGGTCAACTGGGACCCCAAGCTCAAGACCGCGATCAGCGATCTCGAGGTCGAGACGCGCGAGGTGCAGGGTCATTTCTGGCATTTCCGCTATCCGCTCGCCGATGGCGTGACCCTCGATGATGGCCGCGACCATATCGTCGTCGCGACGACGCGGCCCGAGACGATGCTGGCGGATATGGCGGTCGCTGTGAACGGCACGGACCCGCGCTATGCCAGCGTCATCGGCAAGTATGTCGAACTGCCGATCACCGGACGGCGCATCCCGATCGTCGCCGACGACCATGCCGATCCCGAGCTGGGCTCGGGCGCGGTGAAGATCACGCCTGGGCATGATTTCAACGATTTCGAGGTCGGTCGGCGCGCAGGCATCGCGGCGAGCGAGATGCTCAACATGTTCGATGCCGAGGCGCGGGTGGTGCAGACCGCCGATGGCCTGATCCCGGCGGAATTCATCGGCGTGGACCGGTTCGATGCGCGCAAGCTCGTCGTCGAGCGGATGAAGGCGCTGGGCCGCCTGGTGCCGCATGTCGTCACCGCCAAGGACGGCGAAGCCACCGAGCACGACGCCGAACCGCGCACCATCCAGACGCCTTATGGCGATCGCGGCGGCGTGGTGATCGAACCCTGGCTGACGGATCAGTGGTATGTCGATGCCAAGACCCTCGCCCAGCCGGCGATCGAGGCGGTGAAGACCGGCGTTATCGAGATCGTGCCCAAGAGCTGGGAGAAGACCTATTTCCACTGGATGGACAACATCCAGCCCTGGTGCGTGAGCCGCCAATTGTGGTGGGGGCACCGGATTCCGGCCTGGTATGGCTCGGACGGCCAGTGTTATGTCGCCGAGACCGAGGAGGAAGCGCAGGCGCTTGTCGGCGAAGGCGTGACGCTCGAACGCGATGCCGACGTGCTCGACACCTGGTTCTCCTCCGCGCTTTGGCCCTTTGCGACGCTGGGCTGGCCGCAGGATGGCGCGGACGCGCCGCTGGTTGGCAAGCACTATCCCAACGACCTTCTCATCTCCGGCTTCGACATCCTGTTCTTCTGGGATGCGCGCATGGCGATGATGGGGACGCATTTCATGGGGCAAGCCCCGTGGAAGCGGCTGTATCTGCACGGCCTGGTCCGCGCCGCCGATGGCGCTAAAATGTCCAAGTCCAAGGGCAATACCGTCGATCCGCTCGGCCTGATCGACAGCTATGGCGCGGACGCGCTGCGCTTCTTCATGGCGGCGATGGAAAGCCAGGGCCGCGACATCAAGATGGATGAGCGCCGCGTCGAGGGCTATCGCAATTTCGCGACCAAGCTGTGGAACGCGGCGCGCTTCTGCCAGGCGAACGGCATCGGGGCGAGCGCATCGGTCGCCGCACCGGCGGCGACGCTCGCGGTCAACCGCTGGATCATCGGCGAGGTGGTGGAAACGGTCGCAGCATTGGACAAGGCCCTCGCCGACCTGCGCTTCGATGCGGCGGCGAACGCGATCTATCACTTCGTCTGGGACCAGTTCTGCGACTGGTATCTCGAACTGATCAAACCGGTGCTTTCCGCTGAGGGCGATGCGAACGAAGCCGCCGAAACTCGCGCGGTCGCGGGCTGGGTGCTCGACCAGATCCTGGTGATGCTGCACCCGTTCATGCCCTTTATCACCGAAGAGCTGTGGCACGCCTTGTCTGGACCCGCCCACCCCCGGTCGAACGACCTGATCGTCGCGCAATGGCCCGCGCCGCAGGCCGAGGTGGATGCTGCAGCCAAGGCGGAGACCGAATGGCGCATCGATCTGGTCGGCAGCATCCGTTCGGCCAAGAACGAACTCGGTATCGCGCCGGGTACGCGATTGAAGGCGTTCGTGCAGGACGCCAACGAGCAGACCATGGCCTGGGTCAACGGCTTCTCGACCGGTGCACAGCGTCTGGCGCGGATCGATTTCGCGCCGCTGGATGAGGCTGCACCCCAAGGGGCTAACCTGCAGATCGTGGTCAACGAGGCAACCTTCGTGCTGCCGCTTGAAGGCATTATCGACATCGCCGCCGAAAAGGCGCGCCTGACCAAGGCGCTGGAAGCGGTGAGCAAGGAAGCGAAGTCGCTCGAAGGCCGCCTGTCCAATCCGGCCTTTGTCGAAAAGGCCAAGCCCGAAGCGGTGGAAAAGGCGCGCGCCGACCATGCGGAGAAATCCGCCGAGGCCGAGCGGCTGGCGGCGGCGCTCGCGCGGCTTGGCTGATCGGCGCGCCCCGATCGCCCCCATGGCGACCGGCGCATGAGCCTGTCCTACGCCCGGTTGCTCGCGCGGCGGATCTATCGCTCCTTGTGGTTCACGCCGGCGGCTTATGCGGTGCTGGCGGTGCTGGCGCTGCTGCTTGCCCCGGCGCTGGGCGTGCTGCTGCCGAACGAATTCCACAAGCTGATCGGGCTCGATGGGGTCGACGATCTGCTCGGCGTCCTTGCCAACACGCTGCTGGCGGTCGCGATCTTCTCGCTGGGCATCATGGTGTCCTCGCTCCAGGCCGCGGCATCGGCGGCGACCCCGCGCGCCCGCCCGCTGCTGATGCAGGACCGCACCGCGCAGAACGCGATCTCGGTGTTCATCGGCGGGTTCATCTACGCGATCGTCGGCACCGTCGGGCTGTCGACCAGCTATTTCGGTCAGCCTGCCCGGGTGGTCCTGTTCCTGACCACCTGCCTCGTCATCCTGTCGGTCATCTATGCGCTGATCCGCTGGATCGCACGGCTGAGCAATCTGGGCGATGTGTCCGAGGTCATCGATCTGCTCGAAGACGCTGCCGAAAAGGCCTTTGCCGACCTCGCCGAGCGGCCCCTGTTGGGCGGGGTCGAACTGGTCGCGATGCCCGATAGCGGCGTGCCGCTCTATGCCGAGCGCTTCGGCTTCGTGCAGGCGATAGACGATCAGCTTTTTGCCACCCTGTGCGCCGAGCAGGACCTCGACGTCTGGCTGGCGGTGCGTCCCGGCACCTATGTCGATTCGCGCACGATCCTGCTCAAGACATCGCGCGCGCTGGATGAGCAGAGCGCGCGCGATGCCCGCCGCGCCTTCGTGATCGATGGCGATCGCACCTTCGAAGCGGACCCGCGCTTTGGCCTGATCGTGCTGTCTGAAACTGCGTCCAAGGCGCTGTCTCCGGGGGTCAACGATCCGGGCACCGCGATCGACGTGCTGGGCACCTCGCTGCGCATTCTGGCGGGATGGAGCACGGCGGCGCGCGCCATCCCGGCGCGGGTCACCTGCCCGCGACTGCATGTGCCACCGATCGCCGTCGAAGATCTGGTGTGCGATGCGTTCCGCTGGATCGCGCGCGATGGCGCAGGGCAGCTCGAGGTGCAGATCCGGCTGCAAAAGGCGCTGCGCTCGCTCGCCGCGCATGATCCGGTACATTTCGGCGCGGCAGCACAGGCGATGTCGCACGAAGCGTTTGCGCGCGCGAAGATCGGGCTGGCGCTGCCGGGCGATGTCGAGATTCTGGAGCGGTTCGTGCTGGATTGAGGTTTGCCGAAGGTGGGGCGAGCGTCCTTCCAAAATCCTCCCCGAGCTTGTCTCGGGGAGGGGGACCGCTGACCGCAGGTCAGTGGTGGAGGGGAAGCGGGATGGCACGATGGCGGATCCGAAACGCGCACCCGCTGCCCCTCCACCACCCGCTGCGCGGGCGGTCCCCCTCCCCCAGCGAGCTGGGGGAGGATTTTTCCATGTCGCGCCAAGCCTGCCGCCCACCGCATCTTCCGCACCTCCCCCTTGCCCCGGCGCCCCACGTTCCCTAAACGTTCGACGGTGAACGATCTCGCCCCCGCATCCGAATTCCCGCCGCCCTCGGCCAATGACCCCGCCTATCTGCAGGGGCTGAACACGCCGCAGCGCGAGGCGGTGCTGTCGTCCGACGGCCCAGTGCTGGTGCTGGCGGGGGCAGGGACGGGCAAGACCGCCGCTTTGACCGCGCGCCTTGCGCATCTGATCGCGACGCGGCGCGCCTGGCCATCAGAGATTCTCGCGGTCACCTTTACCAACAAGGCCGCGCGTGAGATGCGCGAGCGCGTCGGCAAGATCATTGGCGAGGCGGTCGAGGGCATGCCCTGGCTCGGCACCTTCCATTCGATCGGCGCGAAGATGCTGCGCCGCCACGCCGAGCTGGTCGGTCTGCAGAGCAATTTCACCATCATTGATACCGACGACCAGTTGCGCCTGCTCAAGCAATTGATCCAGGCGGCGGATATCGACGACAAGCGCTGGCCCGCGCGCCAGCTCGCCGGGTGCATCGACCGGTGGAAGAACAAGGGGCTGAACCCGCACGAACTCGACGCGGCGGAAAGCGAGCTCTACGCCAATGGGCGCGGACAGGAGCTCTACACCGCCTATCAGGACCGGCTGAAGGCGCTCAACGGCTGCGATTTCGGCGATCTGCTGCTGCACATGCTGACGCTGCTGCGCACCGACCGCGCGGTGCTCGAGCAATATCAGCAGAAATTCAAATATATCCTGGTCGACGAATATCAGGACACCAATTCGAGCCAGTATCTCTGGCTGCGGCTGCTCGCCCAGGCGCGCAAGAATATCTGCTGCGTCGGCGATGACGACCAGTCGATCTATTCGTGGCGCGGGGCGGAGGTCGCCAATATCCTGCGCTTCGAAAAGGATTTTCCCGGCGCGCGGATCATAAGGCTGGAGCAGAACTACCGCTCCACCCCGCACATCCTGGGCGCGGCATCGGGGCTGATCGCGTCGAACAGCGATCGGCTCGGCAAGACGCTGTGGACCGAGGTCGATGCGGGCGAGAAGGTGCGCGTGCTTGGCGTCTGGGATGGCCCGGAAGAGGCGCGGCGGGTCGGCGAGGAGCTGGAAAGCCTGTCGCGGCGCGGGATCAGCCTGGACCGGACCGCGATCCTGGTGCGCGCCCAGTTCCAGACGCGCGAGTTCGAGGACCGGTTCATCGCCATCGGCATGCCCTATCGCATCATCGGGGGTTTTCGCTTCTACGAGCGCGCCGAAATCCGCGATGCACTCGCGTACTTGCGCGTCGTCAACCAGCCGGCGGACGATCTGGCGTTCGAGCGGATCTTCAACACGCCCAAGCGCGGCCTGGGCGACAAGGCGCTGGAAAAGGTGCACCGGCTGGCGCGCGCGACCGGGCTGCCGCTCAGCGCCGCCGCTTTCCAGATCCTCGACAGCGACGAACTGCCGGCGCGGGCGCGTACCGCATTGACTGCGTTGATGCGCGGCATCGCGCGCTGGCGCGACCTGCTCTCGACCATGAACCCTGCGGATCTGGCGCGGCAGATTCTCGACGAATCGGGCTATACCCAGGTCTTGCAGGCCGAACGCTCGGTCGAGGCGTCGGGACGGCTCGAAAACCTGTCCGAACTCGCGCGGGCGATGGAAGAGTATGAAAGCCTCGGTGACTTTCTCGAGCATGTCAGCCTGGTGATGGACAACGAGGCTTCGGCGGAAGAGGCCAAGGTCACGATGATGACCATCCACGGCGCCAAGGGCCTGGAGTTCGAGCATGTGTTTCTCGCCGGATGGGAGGAGGGCGTCTTCCCTTCGCAGCGCGCGCTCGACGAAGGCGGGATGGCCAGCCTCGAGGAGGAGCGCCGCCTTGCCTATGTCGCGATCACGCGCGCACGAGCGAGCTGCACGATCGTGCATGCGGCGAACCGGCGCATCTATGGCCAGTGGACCAGCTCTATCCCCTCGCGCTTCATCGGCGAGCTGCCGCCCGAGCATGTCGAGGAGGAAAGCTCGATGACCGGCGGCGCGTCGCTATGGCGCGCTGGCCTTTCCGAGCGCGACGATCCGTTCGCGCATCTGGCGCGCGATCCCGAGCGCGCGGCGCGGCGCGGCCCCGGCTGGCAGCGCGCGGCGCAGGTGCCCGGAGGGTTCAACGCGACGCCGCAGCGCGTCGCCGAGGCCCGGTCGAGCGCGATCAGCTTAGGAAACGCAGGGCGCAGCGATGTCGAGATCGGCACCCGCGTGTTCCACCAGAAATTCGGTTACGGGCTCGTCGCCGAGAAGGAAGGCAACAAGCTGGAGATCGACTTCGAGAATTCGGGGCGCAAGCGGGTGATCGACAGCTTCGTCAGCCTCGCCTGAGGGGCTCGCGGGTCAGATACGCTCTGCCCGCGCCACCGATTCCGAAGCGCGCAGCGCCATGATGATCTGCATCAGATGGCCGACATCGTGCACTTCCAGGTCCGATTCGTAAGTATGGAACGGCTGGTCGCGGTTGGTCAGCTTGAGGTTGACGATGTTCGCCTTGTGATGGCTGAAAATGCCCGCCATGTCGGCGAGCGTACCGGGGCGGTTGTACAGGATCGCGCGGATGCGTGCGGTCGCGCCGTCCGAATCGCCGCCCCATGACAGGTCGATCCAGTCGGCATCCACGCCGCTGACCAGATTGAGGCAATCGATGGTGTGCACCTCGATATGCTGACCCTGGCGGCGCAAGCCGACGATGCGGTCGCCCGGCACCGGGTGGCAGCATTCGGCAAGCTGGAAGGCGACGCCCGGGGTCAGCCCCTGGATCGAGATCGCCCGGTCCTGGCGCGGGAATTCGCGCAGGGCCGTCTGCTCGCTGCTGCTGCCGGGGACCAGCGCGTCCATCAGCGCGACATCCTTGATCTGGTTCTTGCCGATGGCGAGCATCAGATCGTTCTCGTCCTCCATGCCGAGCCGTTCAAGCGCCTGTTTGAGCGCCTTCTTGCCGATCTTGACCGGTAGGCGCCCGGCGATCTCGTCATAGATCACCCGGCCCATGGCGATGGTCTCGTCGCGCTCCTTGTCGCGGACATAGCGGCGGATCGCGGCGCGTGCCTTGCCGGTGGTGACGAAGCCGAGCCAGCTGGTCTGTGGTTCCTGCCCTTCGGATTTCAGGATCTCGACGATATCGCCATTGGCGAGCGGGGTGCGCAGCGGCAGGTTGCGTCCGTTGATGAGCACGCCGACCGCCTTGTTGCCGAGATTGGTGTGCACCGCATAGGCAAAGTCGATCGCGGTCGCGCCTTTGGGCATCTGGTGCAGCGCGCCCTTGGGGGTGAAAGCGAAGATGCGGTCCTGATACATCGCCATGCGGGTATGCTCGAGCAGCTCGTCGGCATCCTGCGCCGTGTCGAGAATCTCGATCAGGTCGCGAATCCATCCCGCCTGGCCGTCCGGCCGGGTGCCGCCCTGCTTGTACGCCCAGTGCGCGGCAAGACCGAATTCGCTCTGCCGGTGCATCTCGTGCGTGCGGATCTGGATCTCGACGCGCATCGACTGGCCGTGAATGATCGCGGTGTGCAGCGAGCGATAGCCGTTGCGCTTCGGCGTCGAGATATAGTCCTTGAACCGGCCGGGGATCATCTTCCACTTGCGGTGGATATGACCCAAGGCGGCATAGCAATCATCGATGCTGTCGACGATGACGCGAAAGGCGATGATGTCGGTCATCTGCTCGAACGACACGTGCCGCTCGGCCATCTTGCGCCAGATCGAATAGGGGTGCTTTTCGCGCCCGCTGATCTCGGCGGTCAGGCCATGCGCGGCGAGTTCCGCTTTGAGCGATTCGGCGATGGTTTCGACCTGGTTCTCGCCGCTCGCCTTGATCTGGTCGAGCCGCCCGCAGATCGTGTCATAGGCCTCGGGCTCGAGCTCGCGAAAGGCGAGCATCTGCATCTCGCGCATATATTCGTACATGCCGACGCGCTCGGCGAGCGGCGCGAAGATGTCCATCGTCTCGCGCGCGATGCGCTTGCGCTTGTCGGCGCTGGAGATGAACTTCAAGGTGCGCATGTTGTGCAGCCGGTCGGCCAGCTTGACCAGCAGCACACGCAGGTCGTTCGACATGGCGAGCAGGAACTTGCGCAGGTTCTCCGCCGCGCGCTCGTTTTCGGTCTGCGCCTCGATCTTGGAAAGCTTGGTCACGCCATCGACCATCTCGGCCACCTTGGGGCCGAACAGCCGCTCGACCTCCTCGATCGTGGTCAGCGTGTCCTCGACCGTATCGTGCAGCAATGCGGTGATGATGGTCTCGACGTCCATCTTCAGGTCGGTCATCAGACCTGCCACCTCGATCGGATGGCTGAAATAGGGGTCGCCGCTGGCGCGCTTCTGGCTGCCATGCTTCTGCACGGAAAACACATAGGCGCGGTTGATCAGCGCCTCGTCCGCATCGGGGTCGTATTCCTTGACCCGCTCTACCAGTTCATATTGTCTAAGCACCTGCTGAATGTCGGTGCTTTGCAAGCAATTGCAACAGAAAAACGCGCCTGTGCGAGGGGCCATGGTCGGGGTCGCCCGGGGCAAGGGACCAGGGCATCAAGGGGGTTCTCGCACAGGCGCGGCAGGTTTGCCGGGCGGCAGGGGCATGCGATGTGGGAGTATCGCAGGTCCTGGTCACCCGACCGGAAGCGGTTCGATCAATCAGCCCTTGGCGTTGCAGGTGGCGAGCTCTTCGCTGGCCATCGCCTCGTTGCGGGTTGTAAAGGCGGTGACATCGCCCATCTTGCGGGACAGACGCGTGCAGGCGTTGATCGGGCGCGAGGTCGCTTTCGATCCGGTGCAGACGGTGCCTTCGCATTGCCACACGACGCCCTGGATGATCTTGGTGGTCTTTTCGACGGGTGCGGCCAGTTCCGCAGTGAAATAGCTGCTGCCCGGGGACTGGGCGCTGGCGGTGCTCGCCTGCATCATCACCATGCTCGAAAGCGAAGCGGCGGCGACAAAAGCGATCTGGGTCAGGGTCTTGGTGAAGCGGGGCATGGCGTGTCCTTTCTAACGGTTTTCCCGGGGAGGAAATCGGGGGGTGCAATTTCAGTTGCGAATCACTACCTATACGAATAGGTTTTGAGTTGCAACTAGAAACTGAATTTTCATTGGCAAGGCCGCATTTTTCGATAAGATGGCGGTTTGAAACTGGATTTGATGATCATGACCCACGGCAACCCCAACAAATTGCGCGAACCGCTCGCCGAGATTGCAGCCTGTTGCAGCCTGCCTCAGGCGCTCGAGACGATGGGTGAGCGCTGGTCGTTCATGATCCTGCGCGCCTCGTTCAACGGGCTGCACCATTTCGAGGAATTTCTGGAAGAGCTCGGTATTGCCCGTAACATCCTGTCCAACCGGCTGACCCGGCTGGTCGAAAGTGGCATCCTCAAGCGCGCGCCCTGTGTCGATGATCGGCGCAAGATCGAATATCGTCTCACCGACAAGGGTCTCGACCTGTTGCCGACGATGATCGCGCTGCGCCAATGGGGCGAGAAATGGGAAAGCGGCGTGCCGTCCAACCCGGTGCTGGTCGACGAGCGCGATCGCCGTCCGATCCAGCCGATCTCGATCCGCGCGCATGATGGCCGCGTGCTGACGCACCACGACCTGTGCTGGATCGATCTGGCCGATCTGAACGCCGCCGATGGCGACGACAATGACCACGATGGCGTGGTCAAGCGCATCGCGAGCATCTGACGCCGCGCACCGGCGCCGATGGCCCGCCCGATTTAGCTCGTCGCGCGGACGATCAGTTCGGGCTCCAGCTGCACCGGTTCGCAGATTTCGCCATCGATCTGGCGGAACACCATGTCGACCAGCATCCGCGCGCCGGCCTGCAGGTCCTGGCGGATCGTCGTCAGCGGCGGATTGGTGTGCGCCGCCAGCATGATGTCGTCATAGCCGACGACAGCAACATCGCCGGGCACCGACAGGCCATGTTCGGACAGCGCCCTCAGCGCGCTCATCGCCACCACATCCGAGGATGCGAAGATGCCGTCGATGCCGGGATTTTCGTCAAGAAACGCGCTCGCCGCGCTATAGGCAGCCTCGGACGTGAGATGGATCGGCAGCGTATGCGCGCTGTGCGACAGCCCTGCCTCGGCACAGGCCTGCAAAAAGCCCTGCTGGCGCTGGCCGAATTCGGGCGGGCTCGGATTGCCCAGGAACAGCAGCTTGCGCTTGCCGCGCTCGATGAGGTGCCGCCCGGCGATATATCCGCCGCGGACATTGTCCGACCCCACGGTGACATGCCGCTGGCCCTCGATCCGTGCGCCCCAGACCATCAGCGCGCGGTGCCGCTCGGCGGCCGCCTCGAGCACCTTCATCTGGTCCGACTGGCCGATGACGATCGCGCCATCGACTCGCCCCGAATCGAGCAGATCGTCCAGCCAGTGATCGCCAGACGGAATGACGCGCGAGAGCAGCAGGTCGAAATTGCGCTCGGTCAGCGCATCGGCGAGATAGCCGAGCATGGTCATGAAGAACGGATCGGACGGGTGCTGATCGACCTCATGGCCCATCGGCATGACCACGCCGATCGCCTGCGCGCGACGCAGGCGGAGATTCTGGGCGACCTGATTCGGCTTGAAGCCGTGCAGGCGCGCCAGTTCGACCACGCGTTCGCGCGTCTTGGCGTTGATGATCGTCTTTCCTGCCAGCGCCCGCGACACCGTGGACACCGACACTCCAGCGAGCTCCGCGAGCTCCTGCATCCCGATCTTGCTGATGGTACGCGCCTTTCCCCAAAGATGCTGCGCCGCCCCCCGCCAATGGTTCTAGACACTTGGCGACGAACCGTCGAGCGTCTTGTCAGCTTCAGCTTGCGTTTTCGCTACTCTCCCTGTATTAATACAGCAACACACGCAAGGAGTATCGTCATGGCCGTCACTTGGAAACACGCTCTGGTTGCGGCTGCCGCCGCTGTCGCGGTCGCAGGCTGCAATATGGTTGACGGTGCCGAGGTGCTGATCGAGGACGAATCGGGCGGTTCGGATGAAGGCTGGTCGTCCAAATGGTCGGGCGAACCTTTCGACCGGATCACGCTGGCCGGGCCGGACAATATCACCTTCACCACCCAGGGCGAGCATGCGGTCAGCGCTTCGGGCGACGACAAGGCTCTGGAAAAGCTGCAATTTCGCGTTCGCGACGGCGAACTGCGCATCCGCCGCAAGAAATCGGCCTTCAGCTTCAGCGATTCGGGCGAGGCCGATATCAAGATCAGCGCGCCTGCGCTTCGCGCGCTGGTGCTGGCCGGCTCGGGCTCGGCAAAGGTCGACCGGATGGAAGGCGACGAGATCGAGCTGAGCGTCGCCGGATCGGGCACGGCCGATATCGCACAGCTGACCGCCAAGAAGCTCGACGGCGCAGTCGCCGGCAGCGGCTCGCTCAAGCTCGCGGGCAGTGCCGACAATACCGACATCTCGATCGCCGGATCGGGCAGCGTGCTCGGCGAACGCTTTTCCAGCCCGACTGTCGATATCTCGATCGCCGGATCGGGCGATGTGACCATGGCTTCGGATGGCTCGGTCGATGCGGCGCTGATGGGCTCGGGCGATGTCACCATCAAGGGCAAGGCCAAATGCAAGAGCAGCTCGATGGGTTCGGGCACGATCACCTGCGGCTGATTCGCCGGCGCGCGCGAGGCGCAAAAGCGGTTGCATGGTCGCCAGCCATGCTAGACACTCGCCCCCGTTCCTGGCTTTGCCGGGGCGGGGGAGAGCGCATTGACTAACAGCGACAATCCGGTGAAGGCCGCCGACCAGCCCGGTTTCTGGGACAGGCACATGATGCCGCGCCTCATCACCTTCTGCTGCGGCCAGCCCGCCATCGCCAAGGCGCGCAGCCGCATCGTGCCGCGCGCCCAGGGCCGGGTGCTGGAACTCGGCTGCGGCGGCGGCATCAACCTCGATCATTATGACCGCGCCCGGGTCACGGCGCTCGCCGGGGTCGATCCTTCGCCGCAACTGCTCGACACCGCGCGCGGCAAGGCGAAGGCGCGCGGCTTCGATTCCGATTTCCGCGCCGGTTTTGCCGAAAGCCTGCCCTTTGCAGATGGCAGCTTCGATACGGTGCTCACCACCTTCACCCTGTGCTCGGTGCGCGATCCTGCGGCCGTTCTGCGCGAAATGCGCCGCGTGCTGGCGCCCGGTGGAACGATCCTGTTCCTCGAACATGGTGCTGCGCCCGATCCCGGCCCGGCACGCTGGCAACAGCGGATCGAACCCGTGTGGAAGCGCATCGCCGGCGGATGCCATCTGACCCGCCCGGTCAGCAGCGCCCTTGCCGGTCAGGGCTTCCGGCTGAGCGGCTGTGACAGCCGCTACATGCCCAAGACGCCGCGCTTTCTCGGCTGGATCGAGATGGGCGAGGCGCGCGCATGAAGCGGTACGTTCCGATTCTCGCTCTGGCACTGCTGTTGCCGCAATCGGCGCAGGCAGCGGACAGGCGCTTCACCCTCTCGCCGTTCGACAAGGTCCGGATCGAGGGCGATGTCGCGGTGGAGATACGCTCTGGCGCGGCGCCCTTTGCGGTGGCCAGCGGCGATCCGCGCGCGCTCGAATCGCTGTCGATGCGGGTCCAGGGCGGCACGCTTTACATCCGCCGGGCGCGCACCAGCCTGCCTACCGAGCGCCGCTATCGCCCGAAGGCCCCCGAGGCGCTGCCGCTGGTGCGGCTCGATGCGCGCAGCGTCCAGTCGCTCACCCTGCTGGGCCATGGCAGTGCGAAGATCGATGCGCTGAGCGGCGCGCGGCCCAGCGCGACCATGGATGGCAACGGCTCGGTCGAGGTCGGCGCGGTCGCGGCCGAGGCGCTGGCGCTCAACGTCAACGGCAGCGGCAGCCTGAAGATCGGCGGCAAGGCGGCCAGCGCACGCGCGGTGATGCTCGGCGACGGATTGATCGAAGGGATGGGGCTTGCCCTGGGCGCGCTCGAACTGATCGGCGAGGGGCCGGTGCGCGCGAAGCTCAGCGTCGCTGGCCCGGCGCAGATCGCAGTGAAGGGCGGGGCGGACATCGCGATCGGCGGCACGCCGCAATGCACGGTGCGCCAGACCGGCGCCAATGCCATCCTGTGCGGCGCAGCCGAGATTGCCGCTGCTGCCCGCTGACAGGGGGCGATCAGCCCTTGCGGCGGTCCATGTACCAGATCACGCCGTGCAGCGCTGCGCCGCCGCCCAGGCCCGCGAGAAAGCCGATCGAGGGCTGGCCCATGAACCCGCCGATGACGGTGCCTGCCAGCGTGCCCAAAGCCATGAATACGCCGCCTGCGCGGGCCGGGGGCTGACGGTTGCCTGATGTCTGATTGACCATGACCGCGCCCTTGCCATGCGCGCGCGGCTTTTGCCACCGCCAATCGCTGCTGACACCGGTTGCAAAGCCTAACGCCCAATTTACCATGCCGGTTGAACCTTCCTGCACGGCCTGCCTGTATCCCCATCCGGACGCGGCGCCGGCAGCTTTGCCGGCACGAGGAAAGAGGACCCGAACGCGCCCATGAACCCGCCCTATATTGGAAGCCGCGAAGCCTATGAGGACGCCTGCAAGCTGCTCTCGCATTATGGCGAGACGGCAGGCATCGAGGCCTCCGACCGGGCCGAGGCAGCGCGGGCGCGCGGCAATCACATCCATTTCTGCCACTGGCGGCAGATCGAGCGGCTGTTGGTGATCCTATCGCTCGATCAGTGCATCGGCACCATTCACTGAGGCGAAACCACCCCGCCGCTAACACACCAGTCGGCGCGGCCCGATAGCGGCACGGCGTCGAACAGCGACGCATCGGTGCCCGTCATCCAGACCTGGCCTGAGCGGTCGGCGAGCTGTTCGTAGAGCGCCGCGCGCCGCGCCGGGTCGAGATGCGCGGCGACCTCGTCGAGCAGCAGGATAAGACGGCTGCCGCGCCGCTCGGCGACCAGATCGGCATGCGCCAGGATGATCGCGATCAGCATCGCCTTCTGCTCGCCGGTCGAACACAGTGCCGCCGCCTGGCCCTTCTGGCGCATGGTGACGATCAGGTCGTCGCGATGCGGCCCTGCGAGCGCGCGGCCTGCTCCGGCATCGCGCGACCGCCCAGATCGCAATGCGGCGATCAGCGCATCGGCCTCGACCGGTCCCTTGCGTTCGAGCGCCAGCGCGGGCTGGGCAAAGGGCCCCACCTCTAACGTCGCGATCTGCGCATCGAGCGCTTCCAGCGTATCGGCCCGGGCGAGCGCGATCGCCGCGCCATGCTCTGCCATCCGCGCTTCCAGCGCGTCGATCCAGCCGGGATCAGCGGGGCGATCGGCGGCGAGCAGCCGGTTGCGCTCGCGCATCGCCGCCTCGTAGCGCGCGGCGTGCCGGGCATGCGCGGGATGCAGCGCCAGCACCAGCCGGTCGAGAAACCGCCGCCTGCCGCCTGCGCTCTCGAGGAACAGCCGGTCCATTGCCGGGGTCAGCCAGACGACGGCGAGCCAGTCGGCCAGGCTGTTTGCTGCTGCCGCAGCGCCGTTGACGCGCACCTGCCGCCGCGAGGGCGCGTCGGCGGCGGTGCCGGTGCCGATGCGCACCTCTTCTTCGGCCAGCGCGGCTGCGACGGTGAACCCGCCCGGCC
>NZ_LSHM01000024.1:0-1303 GCF_001557175.1 Blastomonas sp. CCH9-A1 | reverse complement strand
GGGGTCAGGACATAGAACGGGCACAGATATACGCTAAGCGTCTCTGCGCGCACTTATGGGTCGACTCTATGCGTCGACGACTCCAGCATTCCAAAGGCATCCATCGGACAGTTGTAGCATCGCCTCTCGTCGCAGAGCCGGCATATCGTCAGCGCCGAGACAGCGTCGTCAGACATCTGCGCAAGTATTGTCTCGGCAATACGTTCCAGCACGAGGCGGTCAGCATTCGAGACATGGCTAAGGATTTCGGATAAAGTCTCGTTTCTTCGTTGCAGGATCGCAGATAGGCGAGTCTCGCCTGCCTCAGTGAGCATCAGCGCTACTGCACGACGGTCCCGTAGCGCTTTGGATCGAACGGCGAACCCGGCTGCAACCAATCGATCGACAAGCCGCACCGTCCCCGCGTGGGACAAGCCTAGCACCCGTCCTAATTCGTCGATCGAAAGACCGGTCGCGTGACCGATGACGACGATCGCCGCGGTGGTTTCGCCACCGCCGGGTATCGTCGGGTCGAATGCCGCCTTCTTAATTCGATCGGTGATGCCCACTGCGAGGGCGCCGAACAGATTGACGAGCCGGTCCGAGAGTACGTTCAAAGGGTTGCCTCATTCATTGACGGCGTATAGTGTATGCGCAGCGCATATATCACGCCTGTCTAAGCATGAAGGCAGGTCATGCGCCATGATGAAAGCGAGGCACCATGTTTTCGACATTACACATAGCTGAAAAGACGACCGGCTCTCGCGGGTCTCTCGCGTTGCTGCGCTGGGCGCTGGTGGTCATCTTTCTCTGGTTCGGTTGCATGAAATTCACGAGCTATGAAGCGATGGGCATCGCGCCATTGATGAAGAACAGTCCGATCATGAGCTGGATTCCGGCCGTTTTTGGGGTGCAGGGTGGAAGCTATTTTATAGGCACCGTCGAGCTCGCGACGGCCGCTGCGCTGATTATCGGTGCTTTCAACAAGACGGCCTCCGCTCTCGGCGCGGCGATGTCATGCCTGACTTATGCCGTGACACTGACGTTTTTCCTGAGCACGCCTGGCGTCGCCGAGCCGACCGCTGGCGGGTTCCCGGCGATTTCGGCCGGAACCGGACAGTTCCTGTTGAAGGACCTGGTGCTTCTTGCGGCATCAGCGTGCCTTCTACTTGCGTCCATACGGACAGCAGACGCGTGACGGCAAACAGGTGATAGGCGACGCTCCGGACCTGCGCTTTTGCCGAACCATACCCGCCTCAGCCCATAACGATCGACAAACCCTGTCGCTTTGATAGGGTGTTCGAAAACATGCTTTCGAGGGTTT